>JAUHWJ010000320.1 GCA_030424705.1 Alphaproteobacteria bacterium
TGCGGACATCGTCGTCGCCGCGATCATCCCCGCCATCGTCTATTTCGCCTGCGTCTATTTCGTTGTGGACCTCGAGGCGGTGAAGCGGAACATGCGCGGGCTGCCGCGCTCCGAGCTTCCCGAATTCGCGAAGCTGGCGAAGCAGGCCTTCCTCTTCATCCCCATCATCATCCTGATCGGCGCGCTCTTCGCAGGCTATTCGGTGATCCGCGCCGGCACGCTCGCCATGGGCGCGGCGGCGGTTGTGAGCTGGCTGACGCCCTACCGGATGGGGCCGCGGGCGATCCTCTACGCCTTCGAGCTTGCGGCGCGGATGTCGCTCCAGCTCGTCGCTGTCTGCGCCGCGGCGGGCGTGATCGTCGGCGTCATCGCGCTGACGGGGGTGGGCACGCGCTTCGCCTCGCTCCTCCTCTCCGTGGCGGGGGAGAACCAGTTCGTCGCGCTCTTCTTCTCCATGCTCGTCGCCATCATTCTCGGCATGGGCATGCCGACGACGGCGGCCTATGCGGTCGCCGCCAGCGTGATCGCGCCGGGGCTGGTGCGGATGGGGATCGAGCCGCTCGTCGCGCATTTCTTCATCTTCTACTTCGCGGTGATGTCCGCGATCACGCCGCCCGTCGCGCTCGCGGCCTATGCCGGTTCCGCCATCGCCGGGTCGGACCCGATGCGGACGAGCGTGGAGAGCTTCAAGATCGGCCTCGCGGCCTTCATCGTGCCCTTCATGTTCTTCGCCTCGCCCGCGCTCCTCATGCAGGGGGCGTGGTTCGATATCCTGCATGTCACGGCGACCGCGCTCGGCGGGGTGTTCCTCCTCGCTGCAGCGATCGTTGGATGGTTCTTCGGTCCATTGAACCTGGCTTTCCGAGGCGTGATGATCATTGCGGCTATGGCGATGATAAACGGCGGCTGGCTGACGGACTTTGCCGGCGTCGCCGTCGCCGCCGGCGTCTGGCTGTTCCAGAAGCGGGTCGTCACCGCGCGCGACCTCGCCCGCGGGCGGGACTGAATGCGCTGGTTCCCGATGTTCCTCGACACGGCCTCGCGCCCTGTCGTGGTCGTCGGCGGGGGGGAGCAGGCGGCGCAGAAGATGCGCCTCCTTGTCCGGACGGAGGCGCGGCTGACGCTGATGGCGGAGGCGCTCGTCCCCGAACTCGCCGCACATGTCGCCGCCGGGCGGGCGGCGCATGTTCCGGCGGCGCTGGACGAGGCGGCGCTCGCCGGCGCCGCCTATGTTTTCGTCGCGACGGAGGACGAGGCGCTGGACGGGCGGGCGGCGGCGGCGGCGCGGGAGGCGGGCGCGCTCGTCAACGTCGTGGACCGGCCGGCGGCGTGCGACATGATCTTCCCTGCGCTGGTGGACCGGGACCCGGTGGTGGTCGCCATAGGCACGGAGGGCGCGGCGCCGGTGCTCGGCCGGCGCATCAAGACGATGCTGGAGGCCGCGCTCTCCCCCCGTCTCGGCCCGTTCGTCGCTATGGCGCGCGGCTGGCGGGAGGCGGCGGAGGCCCTGCCCGCGGGCGCGGCGCGGCGGCGCTTCTGGAACTGGGCGCTGACCGGCGCGCCCTGGCGGGCCTGGGCCGAGGGGCGGGAAGCGGAGGCCGCAGCGATGATCGAGGCCGCCATCGCCGCTGGCGGCGCGCCGGAGGGCGAGGATGCGCCGCTCACGTTCATACCCGTTCCCGCTGCGCCCGACCTCCTCACGCTGCGGGACGTGGAGCGGTTGCAGGCCGCCGGAACGGTGATCCACGCCGAGGGGCTGGACCCGGCTTACCTTGAACTCGCCCGGCGCGACGCCGCACGCGCGCCGGTTCCGGCCTGCCCGCGCCACGGCGGCGCGGCGCGCGCGGCGCTCGACGCGGCGGAGGGGCCGGTCGTCGCCCTCTGCCGCCCGGAATGCCGGCCGCTCTAGCGCTCCAGCCCGACGATCGCCTCGATCTCCACCTTCATGCCCGGAATGGCGAGGGCGGAGACCTCGATCAGCGTGCTCGCCGGGCGCGTCTGGCCGAAATACTCCTGGCGGACCGGGTTGATCTTCGTCCGGTCGTTCACGTCCGTCAGATAGACGGTGACGCGGAGGACGTTGCGGAAATCCGCCCCCGCCATCGCGAGAATCTTCTTCATCTGCTCGAAGAGATTCCGCGTCTGCTCCACCACGTCGTCGCTCACGACCTTCAGGTCGGCGTCGAGCGGCGCGAGGCCGGAAATGTAGAGTGTGTCGCCGAAGCGCACCGCATCCGTATAGTGGCTGATGGGCGGGACGCCCCCCGCCAGCGAATATTCCTCACGATCCAGCGCCATCGCCGCCTCCCTCCGTTTTCCGGAAAGAGGCGGCGCCGCGGCTCGGATTGCAAGCGGCTCAAAGGCTCCGGATCTCGATCTTCCGCTGCGCCGGGGCGGCGGGCGCGGCCTTCGCCACGGTGAGCGTGAGCACCCCGTCCTTCGCGGTCGCGGCGATCTTCGCCGGGTCCGCGTCGGGCGGCAGGCGGAAGCTGCGCTGGAAGGAGCCGTAGGTCCGCTCCGAGAAGAACCAGGTGCGCCCGCCCTCCTCCTTCGTCTCCTCCCGCTCCGCGCGCTTTTCGCCCTTCACGATCAGCGTTTCGCCGTGGACGGAGACCTCGATCTCCTCCGGCTTCACGCCCGGCAGCTCGATGTTGATGACATAGCCGTCCTTCACGCCTGACGCATCCGAAGCGGGGGCGAACCAGTCCGCCACCTTCCGCCCCGCGGCGCGCAAGGGCTCGTAGAGCGAAGGCCAGAAGCCGGCGGCATGTGTCGATTCGACCATCTTCTCCTCCTTTTCCCGAGGGTCGTTCCAACGGGAGAAGGATCGCATGTCCTGCCAGGCGGCTCCTTGATCCGGGTCAAACCCTCCGGTTCAAGGCGGGGCCGAAGCGAAACTCCGGCCCCGGGTCGTTCAGGCGAGAACGCGCTTGCGCTGAGAGAGGAAGCCTAGCCCGCCGAGACCGGCGAGCAGGAGCGGGAGAGTCGCCGGCAAAGGCACTTGGGCGACATCCTCGTAGGTGTAGTCGATCCGTCCCGTCAGCCCGACCTCGACCACCCCGCCGGTCAGGGCGTTGCCGCCCGTGAAGCGGTCCGTAAAGTCGGAAATGTTGTCGAAGATCAGCGAGAACAGGCCGGAACCGCTCAGGCTCGCGATCGGGCCGAGCGCGAAGCTGACCGTCTGCGAAGCCGCAAACGGGATCATCCTCGTGGTTCCCCTGACAAGAAGGATCGTTCCGAACGATCCCGGTTCGAGGTTGAGCGCCAACGGTGCGAGGGCGCCCGTCCCGTCCGAAACAAGGGTCGAGGCGACGTCGACATAGGCGCCGCCCGGTCCTGTCCCGTTGATGGTCGTGTTCTGTGTGGTGGATCGGCTCATCGCCTCATAGGTCCCGCTGACCGATTGCGTCAGCGTCAGCGTGACCCCGGTCACGCGGCTGAAGCTGACGCCGGGCGCGAGATCGCCGAAGCGCGGCAGATCGAGCGAGTCGGTGAAGTTGGTCTCGGACAGGCCGAACGCGTCGAAGCCCGAAACGGTGATTGTCGAGGCCTCTGCAGCGCCCGCTGCGGAGGCGACGATGATGGCTGCGATTAAACTGCGCATTGCGCTACACTCCACAAGGGAGCGCACCCCGGGCGCGCGATGCCGGAGATTACTCTTCCCCAGCCTCACGCCCCCGAGGCGCTCTCCACGCCTCACGTTGTTCGTGACAAGTTGTGGATCGTCTCTGATTGTGGCGAATTGTGGTCACTCGCCATCTTTGCGGCGCAATTCGATTCAGGTCTTTTTAAGACTTCGAGGCCTTGACGGCGCAGTGCGGCGGCTCAAAGGCTCGCCGCCGCCCGCGCCGCCTGGTCGTATTGCCCGGAGAGCGCACGGAGGAGCGCGGCGAGGCGGGAGACCTGGGGG
>JAUHWJ010000321.1 GCA_030424705.1 Alphaproteobacteria bacterium
GACAGCTGGGACGGGCGCCGGGCGGCGAAGTCCTCCAGCTTCACGAGCGCGAGCGCCTCCGCGACGCGCCGCTCGATCTCCGGCTTCGGGACCTTCTTCATCCGCATCCCGAAGGCGACGTTCTCCGCCACGTTCATGTGCGGGAAGAGCGCGTATTGCTGGAAGACGGTGTTCACGGGCCGGAGGTTTGGCGGCAGCGCGGCGATGTCCTCGCCATAGAGCCGGATCTCCCCCGCGCTCGCCTCCTCGAAGCCGGCGATCATCCGGAGAAGCGTGGTCTTGCCGCAGCCGGAGGGGCCGAGCAGGGTGAAGAACTCGTTGTCGCGGATGGCGAAGCTCGTCTCCTTCAGCGCCGTCACCGCGCCATAGCGCTTGACGACGCCCCGAAGCTCGACCGCGTCCGCCTGTCCCCCGTCCTTCACATCCGCTCCCCCGCCAAGTGTGCGCCGCAAAAAAGTGACGCGAAGCCGACATGAAGGGCAAGACTCAATCGGTTCAGGGCGGGTTAGCTTTTTCCTAACTCTCTCAGAATGGCCAGATCATAGGCAGGAGTGGAACGGATATGGCCACGACGAGCGCTTCCAGCGGCAGGCCGAGCCGCCAGTAGTCTCCGAAGCCGAATCCGCCGGGGCCGAGGATCAGCGTGTTGTTCTGGTGCCCGATGGGCGTGAGGAAGGCGCAGGAGGCGCCGATGGCGACGGCCATGAGAAAGGCGTCCGGGTTCACGCCGAGCGCGGAGGCCGCGCCGAGCGCGACCGGGCACATCACCGCCGCCGTCGCCGCGTTGTTCACGAGGTCGGAGAGGAACATTGTGACGACGAGGATCAGCGCGAGGCCGATCATCGGGCTCCCGCCCGAAAGCCCGCCGATCAGCGCGTCCGCGATCAGCGCCGCCGCGCCCGTCGTCTCCATCGCGCCCGCGACGGGGATGAGCGCGCCGAGGAGCACGATCACCGGCCAGTCAACCGCGTCATAGGCGGTGCGGGGCGGGACGATTCCGGTCGCCATCGCCGCGAGCGCGCCGCCCGCGAAGCCGATCGCGGCGGGCACGAGCCCGAGCGCGACGGAGAGGAGCGCCGCCGCCATGATCCCGGCGGCGAGAAGCGCGCGCCTGCCGTCCGGCATCGAAAGGTCCCGTGCCGCCAGCGGCACGGCCCCGGTGTCGCCTGCGAATTCCGACAGCGCGTCGGCCGGGCCCTGCATCAGGAGGAGATCGCCGGGCTTCAGCGCAAGCGTCCGGAGCCGCGCGCGGCTCCTGCGCCCGTCCCGCGCCACGGCGAGGAGGTTGACGCCGAACCGGGTGCGGAGGTGCATCTGCGTGGCGGAGCGCCCGGCGAGCGCCGAACCGGGGCGGACGACATATTCCCGCATCTCCACATCCTCCCGCGCCTCGTCCCCCCGCTTCTCCTCCTCCAGCTTCAGCCCGAGGGAGGAGAGCGCGTCCGCCAGCCCCTCCATCTCCGCCTCGACTACCAGAACGTCCCCCGCCCGCGCCTTCCGCGCCCCGTGCGGCGCCTCGATGCGCACGCCCGAGCGGACGAGGGCGACGATCTGCCCTCCCTCCATCCTGTCTTCGAGCGCCCGGATCGTCATGCCCGCAGCCTCGCTTTCCTCGCCGAGCCGGAGCTCCGCGAGATAGCTTCCGGTCTCGAACCCCTCCGTCCCCCCCACCTCCCGCGACGGGGTGAGCCGCCAGCCGACGAAGCCGACGAAGACGACGCCCGCGAGCGCAACGGCAAGGCCGACCGGTGTGAAGTCGAACATCCCGAAAGGCGCGCTGCCCGCTTCGGCGCGGAAGCCGGATACGATGAGGTTCGGCGGCGTGCCGATCAGCGTCGTCATCCCGCCGAGGATCGTGCCGAAGGCGAGCGGCATCAGCGCCCGCCCGGGCGGCACGCCATGCGCCTTCGCCACCTGCCCCGCAATCGGCATCAGGAGCGCCATCGCCCCCACATTGTTCATGAAGCCCGAAAGGAAGGCCCCGAGCCCGACCAGCGCAGCGAGGCTGAGAGAGAAGCCTGCATCCTTCGGCAGCACGGCGCGCGCCAGCGCCTCCGCCGCGCCCGTCGTCTGCAGGCCGCGGCTCAGGATCAGCACGCAGGCGACGGTGATGACGGCGGGGTGCCCGAATCCTGCGAACGCCTCCTCCCCCGGCACGAGCCCGGCTGCGAAGGCGGCGAGGAGGGCGCCGAGCGCCACCATGTCGTGCCGCCACTTCCCCCAGAGGAACATGCCCCCCGCGGCGGCGAGGATGACGAGGATGAAGGCCTGGTCTTCGGTCATGCGCGCTCCGGTCCGGGGCGGGACAATGGCGCATCGGCCGCCAAGCCGCTATCCCGGAAGACGAAGGAGAGAGCCCATGCGTTCAATCGAGATCCTGGACAGCCTGATCGCCTTCCCGACGGTGAGCCGCGACCCGAACATCGCCCTCATCGACCATGCCCGCGCCCTGCTGGAGGCGGCTGGCGCGGCGATCACGGTGATCCCCGACGCGACGGGCGGCAAGGCGAACCTCATCGCGACCATCGGCCTCGCGGACCGGCCGGGCGTGATGCTCTCCGGCCATACCGACGTGGTGCCGGTGGAGGGGCAGGACTGGTCTTCCGACCCGTTCCGCCTGGTCGAGCGGGAGGGGAAGCTCTATGGCCGCGGGGCGGCGGACATGAAGGGCTTCGTCGCCTCCGCCCTCGCCGCGGCGGAGGAGGCCGGGCGGCGGCGGCTCGCGACGCCGCTCCACATCGCGCTTTCCTATGACGAGGAGGTCGGCTGCCTCGGCGTCCGGTCCCTCATCGACATGATGGAGGCGGCGCCGATCCGCCCGCTCTTCTGCATCGTCGGGGAGCCGACCGCGATGCAGGTCGCGACCGGGCACAAGGGCAAGCGCGGGCTCCGCGCGATCTGCCGCGGGCGGGAGGGGCATTCAGCGCTCGCGCCCATGGCGCTCAACGCGCTCCACCTCGCGGCGGATTTCATCGGCGCGATCCGGGCCGAACAGGCGCGGATCGAGGCGGAGGGGTTGCGGGACGGGGATTACGACGTGCCCTACACCACGCTCCATGTCGGCAAGATCGCAGGCGGCGTCGCGCTCAACATCGTGCCGAACCGGGCGGAGATCGAGTTCGAGATCCGCAACCTCGCGGGGGACGACGCGGACGCCATCCTCGCCGGCCTCGCCGCGAAGGGAGACGCCATCGCCGCGGCGACGGGGGACCCCAGCGCCTCCATAAGCTTCACGGAATTCATGGGCTATCCCGGCCTCGACACGCCGCCGAGCGCGGAGATCGTGAGCTTCGTGAAGGGGCTGACGGGCGGCAACTCCACCATCAAGGTCGCCTACGGCACCGAGGGCGGGCTCTTCTCCGCGAGGCTCGGGACGCCGACCGTCGTCTGCGGCCCCGGCTCGATGGAGCAGGGCCACAAGCCGGACGAGTTCGTCTCCCGCGACCAGATGGCGGCCTGCGACTCGATGATGGCGGCGCTGCTCGCCCGGCTGGAAGCGGGGCTCTGACCCCGCCGCCGCTCAGTCGTAATAGCGGACGCGGTAATCCCGCCGGTCGTAGCGGTCGCGGTAGCCGCGACGGCCGCGGTCCCGATAGACGTATTTCTCGACGACGACGGGGCGCCGCCGGTCATAGCCGCGATAATGGCCGCGGTCGTAGTGATAGACGCGGCGCGGCGGCGGGGAGTAGTGGCGCCTGTCCCGGTCGGCGTTCGCGATGGCGGCGATGGCCCCGCCGGCCAGCGCGCCGATCAGAACGCCCCGGAGGATGTCGTCTCCGTCCGCCGCGGCCTTTTGCGGCGCGGTTCCGATCATGAGGCCGAGCGCCACGGCGCCGGCGAGAAGGGGCTTCAACATCGCGTCTTCCTCCTGTTGCCTGCGCCTCTCACGTCGGGGCC
>JAUHWJ010000322.1 GCA_030424705.1 Alphaproteobacteria bacterium
GAGAAATGGGTGATCGACGCCGTGGAGGAGAGGACATGACGGACCTGCTGGATCTGGCGGTGACGGCGGGCTACGTCGCCGTTCTCATCGCCGTTGGCCTCGCGCTCTGGCGCCTCGCCGCGGGCCCGAGCCTGCCGGACCGGGTCGTGGCGCTCGACATGATGACGGTCGCGATCGTCGCCTATTGCGGCCTCGCCGCGATCGACACCGCCGACGCGACCTTCCTCGACGTCGGTCTCGTGCTCGCTCTGGTCGGCTTCCTCGCGACGGTGGCGCTGGCGCGCTTCGCGGAGCGTCAGGCGCTCAGGCGCGGCGCGGCCTCCGCCTCCATCGGGCGGGAGGGCGACGGATGAGCGAGATTGTGGTGATCGCGCTCGTCGTGCTCGGCAGCGTCTTTTCGATCGTCGCCGGGATCGGCGTCGTGCGCCTCCCGGACGTGTTCACCAGGATGCACGCCTCGACGAAGGTGGGCACGCTCGGCTCGGGGCTCATCCTCGCCGGCGTCGCCGTCCATTTCGCGGATTCGGCCATCCTCCTGCGCTGCGTCCTGATCGTGGTGTTTCTTCTGCTGACGGCGCCGATCGGCGCGCACATGATCGGCCGCGCGGCCCTGCGCATCGGCATCGCGCCCTGGGGCGTCGCCTCCGGCGGAGACGGCTCCGGGGCAAGGAAGGACGCCGGGTAGACCGACAGAACTCTCCGCAACGCGGGAACCTGCGCGCCGGGCCCTCGCCCGGCCACTCCCGATCAACGCCCGAAGCGCCTCCGTGACGGCGAGACCTGCGCCATCACCCCGGACTCCCGATCCTGCTTTCCTGCCGCGGGCCCGACAACGCAAGAGCTTAGCGCCGCCAACCGCCCGCATGCGAAGAAACGTAACCGGCCGCTCCGGGCCGCCTGCATTTTCGCGGACTGATTTGCGAAGAGACGTCTCTGAGGACGTCGACAGCGACGTCCAAAGGATCAGGGGCGTCGATGCGGGGCGAAGTTCTGGGGCGGGTGGAGCGGCGGCGGCGCTGGAGCGCCGAGGAAAAGCTTGCGGTCGTGATGGCGTCCCTGGAGCCGGATGCGGTCGTTTCGGATGTCGCACGACGGTTCGCCGTGACGCGCCAGCAGGTCTACGACTGGCGACGCGCGGCGCGGCGCGGTGATCTCGGGGCGCCCGCCGGCGTGATGGGCTTCATCGAGGTCGTGTCCGGCGCCGCGGGCGACGCCCCTGTGATGGAGATGGAATGCACGCCTGCCACGCCGTCAGCGATGGCGACGGTGGAGATCGTGCTGATCGGCGGCCGTGTTCTGCGGGCGCCTGCGGGGCTGCCGACGTCCGAGCTTCGGCGGCTGATCGGCGCAGTGGAGGGCGCATGATCGCGCCGGGCGCAGGGGTGCGAGTCTATCTGGCCTGCGGCGCGACGGACATGAGAAAGGGGATCGCCGGTCTGGCGGCGCACGCGCAGCTGGTGCTGAAGCAGAACCCGGCGTCGGGAGCGGTGTTCTGCTATCGCGGCCGGCGCGGCGACCGGATCAAGCTGCTGTTCTGGGACGGCCAGGGGTTCTGCCTCTACTACAAGGTGCTGGAGAACGGGCGCTTCCCGTGGCCCTCTCCTGCGGACGGTACGGCGGCGCGGCTGACCGCGGCGCAGCTCGCGATGCTCTGGGAAGGGATCGACTGGCGGCGTCCGGTCTGGTCCGCGCCGCCGGCGCGGGTGGTATGATTCATGCATTGAATCAATGATTTGATGTGGTTCCGGGCCGTGGCCCCGGGTATCATCCGGGCATGACGACGAACGCCGACGCCCTCCCCGAAGATCCCGCGCTGCTGCAGGCCATGGTGCTCGGCCTGCGCGCGCAGATCACCGGAATGGAGGCGGCGAACCGCGCCTACGAGGCGCTGGTGCAGGCGCTCAGGGTCACTATCGCACGGCTCAAGAAGCAGCGCTTCGGACCGAGCTCGGAGAAGATCGAGCGCGAGATCGAGCAGCTGGAGCTTGCGCTCGAGAACCTCGAGGCCGCCCGCGCCGCCGCGGATCCGTCGCAGGAGACGGACGCGACGGAGACCGACGAGACGCCTGCGGCCGGGATCGCCGCGCCCGACCTCGCCCTGCCGCCGCGACGCCGCGGCAGGCCCCGCATCGCCGATGATGCGCCGCGCGAGACCGTCGTGCTCGATCCCGGCGAACGCTGCCCGGACTGCGGCGGGGTGTTGCGGCTGGTCGGAGAAGACCTCGCCGAGATCCTCGACTTCATCGCCGCGAAGCTGAAGGTTGTGGAGATCCGCCGCCCGAAGAAGTCCTGCCGGGATTGCGAGCGCATGGTGCAGACTCCCGCGCCGCCGCGGCCTGTCCGGCGCGGCGCGGCCGGCCCCGCGCTGCTCGCGCACATCCTCGTCGCGAAGTACGACGACCATCTTCCCTTGTACCGGCAGGGCGAGATCTTCGCCCGCATGGGCGCCGACATTCCGCGCTCGACGCTGATCGACTGGTGCGGCCAGGCCGCGGGCGTCCTGCGGCCGCTGGCCGACCTGATCCGCGACGTGGTGGTGGCGTCGGATCGCATCCATGCCGACGACACGCCGATCCGGGTGCTCGATCCGAAGAAGAAGCGGATCGAAGGCCTGGCGCGCGGCGTGAAGGAGGGGCGCATCTGGGCGTACGTGAAGGACGACCGCCCCTGGGCGGGGAGCGACCCGCCCGCTGTGGCCTACTGGTTCTCGCCCGACCGCAAGGGCGAGCATCCCCGCGAACATCTGGCGGACTTCACCGGAATCCTGCAGGCCGACGCCTATGCCGGCTTCAGGGAGCTCTACGAGCCCGGGCCCGACGGCGAGACGCGCGTGCGGGAGGCGGCGTGCTGGGCGCATCTGCGGCGGGACTTCCACGACGTCTGGAAGGCGACGGACAGTCCGCTCGCACGGGATGCGCTGGAGCGGATCGGCGCACTCTATGACATTGAGGCCGCCATCAACGGCCAGACCCTCGATGTTCGCCAGGCTGTGCGCCAGCGAGAGAGCCGCCCGAAGGTCGAGGCCTTCCGCCTCTGGTGCGAACGCCATCTGACCCAGATCCCCGGCAAAGGCGATCTGGCGAAAGCCATGCGCTACGCGCTGAACCGCTGGGAGAGCTTCGCCCTGTTCCTCGATGACGCCCGCGTCGCCATCGACAACAACGCGGCCGAGCGCGCCATCAAGCCGATCGTGCTGGGCAGGAAGAACTTCCTCTTCGCCGGCTCCGACGCCGGCGGTGAAGTTCTGGCCGACGCGATGACCGTGATCGAGACCGCCAAACTCTCCGGCCTGAACCCGGAAGCCTACCTCACAGACATCCTCGGCCGAATCCGAAGCCATGATCCACGGCGGCTCGAGGAGCTTCTCCCCTCAATGTGGAAGGCCGGTCGTGACGCCAAGCCGAAGGCCGCCTGACGACTGGCACCGAGCGGCCGGTTACCTTCTTCCAGAGCTTCGATGCAGAAATCCGCCGACAGCGTGATCGACAGTCGCCAGGCCAGAACCCGGCGGCTGAACCAGTCGACGACGGCGGCCAAGTAGACGAAGCCGCGGGCCATCGGAACATAGGTGATGTCCATGGCCCAGACCTGGTTCGGCCGCGTCACCGCAAGGTTGCGCAGCAGGTAGGGATAGATCTTTTGGCCCGGTGCGGGCTTCGACGTGTTCGGACGGCGATAGAGCGCCGCGATCGCCATCTTCTTCATCAGCGTTGAGACGTGAAGCCGACCGACTTCATGGCCTTCGGCTTTCAACAGCCCCGTTAGCATCCGGCTCCCGGCAAAGGGATATTCCAGATGCAGCTCGTCGATCCGGCGCATCAGCGCGAGATCGGCTTCCGGGGTCGGGCGCGGCAGGTAGTAGACGCTGCCCCGGCT
>JAUHWJ010000323.1 GCA_030424705.1 Alphaproteobacteria bacterium
CTTCGCGCCGGAGGAGATCGAGCTCGAACGCGGCGTGATCCTGCAGGAGATCGGCCAGGCGCTCGACACGCCCGACGACGTTATCTTCGACTGGCTGCAGGAGACGGCCTATCCCGGCCAGCCGCTCGGCCGCCCGATCCTCGGCCCGGCGGAGCGCGTGCGCGCCTTCGGCGAGGCGGAGCTTCGCGGCTTCGTCGGCCGCCACTATGCGCCCGACCAGATGATCCTTTCCGCCGCGGGCGCCGTCGACCATGACGCCATCGTGCGCGAGGCGGAACAGCGCTTCGGCCACCTCGCCCCGAGCCCGGCTCCCGCCGGCGAGGCCGCGCGCTATCTGGGCGGGGAGCGGCGGGAGGTGAAGAAGCTCGAACAGGCGCATATGGCCATCGCCTTCGAGGCGCCCGCCTGGAAGGACGAGACCTATCACGCCGCGCAGCTGATGAGCGTCGCGCTCGGCGGCGGCATGTCCTCCCGCCTCTTCCAGGAGGCGCGGGAGAAGCGCGGGCTCTGCTACACGATCTTCGCTCAGGCCGGCGCCTTCCTCGATTCCGGCCTCCTCACGATCTACGCAGGCACCGGCGCCGCGGAGGCGAAGGCCCTCGCGGAGCTGACGGCGGACGTGATCCGCGGCGCCGCCGAGGGCCTCAGCCAGGCGGAGCTGGACCGGGCGCGCGCGCAGGTGCGCGCCGGAATCGTCATGGGCCTCGAAAGCCCCTCCGCCCGCGCCGAGCGGCTCGCCCGCTCGCTGATGATCTGGGGCGAGGCGCCGGACCTCGCCCGCACAATGGAGAAGATCGACGCGGTGAGCGTGGCCGACATCCGCGCCGCCGCCGCCCGCCTCGCCGCCGGGCGCCCGGCCCTCGCCTGGTACGGCCCGGTGAAGCGCGCGCCGGACCTCGCCGCCTTCGAAGCCCGCCTCGCCGCCTGAACGGATGTTCGGGCTTCTCGAAGGGCGGGAGATCCGGATCGAGACCGGGCGCCTGATCCTGCGCCCGCCGCGTCTCGACGACCATGCCGCCTGGGCGAATGCAAGGCGTGACAGCCGGGAGCATCTGGCCCCCTGGGAGCCGACCTGGGCGGCGGACCACCTCACCCGCGGCGCCTTCCGCCAGCGCGTGCGCTGGGCCCGCGCCGCGATCCGCAAGCGTCAGGCATGGCCCTTCCTGATCTTCCTCGCGGAGAGCGGCGCGCTCCTCGGCGCCGTTACGCTGGACAATGTGCGCCGCGGCCCGGCGCAGGCCGGCACGCTCGGCTACTGGACGGCGGCGGCGCATCTCAGGCGCGGCTACATGCTGGAATCGATCCTCGCCCTCCGCGCCTTCGCCTTCCGCGAACTCGATCTGAGCCGGCTGGAAGCCGGATGTCTGCCGGAGAACAAGGCCTCCCGCGCGCTGCTCGAAAAGGCCGGGTTCCAGCATGAGGGAACGGCGGAGGCCTATCTCCAGATCGCCGGCCGCTGGCGCGACCACGCGCTCTACGCCGCCCTGCGGCCGGATCGCCGCTCCTCCCCGACCTGACCGTTCAGGCCGTGCCGCCGACAGCCGAGAGCGCGGCGGGGTCGATCCCGAGCTTGGCGAGGGCCGCCGCCCATTTCGCGCCGTCATCCGCGCCGAAGACGATCTCCTCGTCCGCGTCGCAGGTCAGCCAGCCATTCTGTCTCAGCTCCCCTTCGAGCTGCCCGCCGCCCCAGCCGGAATAGCCGAGCGCGATCATGGAGCGGCGCGGCCCCTGCCCCGCCGCGATGGCCTTCAGCACGTCCACCGTCGCGGTCATCGAATAGGAGCCGTCCACCTCCAGCGTCGCCTCCGGCGCGCCCCAGTCGGCCGAATGGAGCACGAAGCCGCGGCCCGTCTCCACGGGCCCGCCGTAATGGATGGTGCCGCCTGCGCCGGGGCCGGGCTCGATCTCCAGCTGGCGGAAGAGATCCTCCCGCTTCACCGAACCCGCCCGCCGGTTGACCACGAGGCCGAGCGCCCCGTCCTCCGAATGCGCGCAAAGGAACACCACCGTCTTCTCGAACCGCGGGTCGCCCATGCCCGGCATGGCGATCAGCAGCTTCCCGCTGAGCCCCGCCGCGCCCATATCGTCATCGCTGTTGTCCATGCCGAAAAGGTGCGGCGCGCCCGCCCTCGGATCAAGCCCGCCGTCTCCGATATGTGAGCCAAGGAAACATCCGGAGCCGCTATTGTCGCCCCATGAAAACCGATTCGACTCTGAAGCGCGCAGCCATCGGGCTCGCGGCCCTCTTCCTCCTCGCCGCCGCGGGAGCCGGCGCGCAGGGCATCTTCGACGACGCCGGCCCGCCGAAGGCGGAGGCGCGGCTCGTGGCGGGATGGGAGGAGGCGGCGGGCCGGCGCCTCGCCGGGCTCGTCGTCGATCTCGCGCCCGGCTGGAAGACCTATTGGCGGAAGCCCGGAGAGGCCGGCATCCCGCCGACGTTCGACTGGTCCGGTTCCGAGAATCTCGCGGGCGTCGAGGTGCTCTGGCCTGCGCCCGTCGTCTTTCACACCTTCGACATCCTCACCATCGGCTACGAGGAGCGGATGATCCTTCCGCTCCGCATCGCGGCGGAGGATCCGTCGCGGCCCGTTCGCCTCTCCCTCGCGCTCTTCTATGGGCTCTGCGAGGACATCTGCATCCCCGCCCGCGCCGACCTCTCGCTGGAGATCGCGCCCGGCGCCGCCCCGGCGAGCGCCGAGGCGCTGAAGGCCGCGTTGCAGGCGGCCCCGCTTCCGGCCTCGGGCGCGGCGCGCTGCGCCTTCGACCAGAAGGCGGCTGTCGGGCGGCTCGAGACCCGCATCGCGCTCGACGAGGCCCCGCAATCAGCCCCGATCGTCGTCGCCGAGGGGCAGGAAGGGCTTTCGTTCGGCCCGATGAAGGCGCGGATCGAAGGGGCGGAGATCGTCGCCTCGGGCGCGATGGAGATGGAACCCGGCCTCTGGATCGACCGCGGCGCGATCCGCCTGACGCTGATCGGCGACGGCGCGGCCGAAGAGATTCTCGGCTGCCCGGCGGGATAGGCCGCTCCCGCGGCGCCTTGCCGAGCCCCGCCCCCGCGCCCTAAACCCGGCGCATGGATTCCGCCCGCGCCCTCCTCCGCTCCACCTTCGGCTTCGACGATTTCCGCCCCGGGCAGGAGGAGATCATCTCCGCCGTCATGGCCGGGGAGGACGTGCTGGCGATCATGCCGACAGGGGGCGGCAAATCCCTCTGCTACCAGCTTCCCGCCCTCGCCCGGCCCGGCCTGACCCTCGTCGTCTCCCCCCTCATCGCGCTGATGCGGGACCAGGTGGAGGCGCTCCGCCGGATCGGCGCGCCGGCCGGGGCGCTCACCTCCGCCAACGACCCGCACGAGACGGAGGAGGTCTTCGCCGGGATCGACGCGGGCGCGCTGAAGCTCCTCTACCTCGCGCCCGAGCGCCTCGGCGCCGCCGCCCCGCTCCTCGCCCGCGCCGGAGTGACCCTGATCGCGGTGGACGAGGCGCATTGCGTCAGCCAGTGGGGACATGATTTCCGGCCCGATTACCTGAAGATCGGCGCCCTCCGCGAGCGGCTCGGGAACCCGCCCCTCGCCGCCTTCACCGCGACTGCGGACGAGGAGACGCGGGGGGAGATCGCGGCGAAGCTCTTCGCCGGCCCGCCCCGCATCTTCCTCCGCGGCTTCGACCGCCCGAACATCCACCTCGCCTTCGCGCCGAAGGACCAGCCCCGCAAGCAGCTCCTCGATTTCGTGACGCGGCGAAAGGGCCGTTCCGGCGTCGTCTACGCCGGCTCGCGCAACAAGACGGAGGTGCTGGCGGAGGCGCTCCGCGCCGCCGGGCTCCCCGCGCTCCCCTACCACGCCGGGCTCGACCCGGAGACGAGGCGGGA
>JAUHWJ010000324.1 GCA_030424705.1 Alphaproteobacteria bacterium
TGCGCGCGGCGGGCGGCGACGTGCGGCTCGAATGGTTCGCCCGCGCGCCGCACGCCTGGCACATCTTCTGCGGCTTCGCGCCGGAGGCCGACGGCGCGCTCGCGCGCGCCGGGACCTTCATCGGGGAGCGGATCGTCCGCGACTAGGGGTCAGACGAAGCCCCAGAGATCCGCCTCCTCCACGCGGTCGGCGAGATCGCCCGTCAGGCCGAGATCGGAGACGTCGTCCCCGATCTTCCGCACCACGATCTCCTCGATTCCGATCGCCGTGAGGCCGAGTTCGCGGAAGAAGGCGAAGCGGCCATTGTAGGCCTCGATCTTTCCGGCCATCGCCTCCGCCGTCTCGTCCGTCAGCGTGAGCACCAGCGTGTCCCGCCCGCCGCCGCCGATGAAGAGGTCGAACGATTTCGAGCCGCCGAGCAGCGACGCCTCCTTGTGGAAGAACACGTCATTGCCGGAGCCGCCGAGCAGGAGGTCGGCCCCGAGCCCGTCTGCGAGCGCGTCATTTCCGGCGCCGCCGTTGACGAAATCGTTGCCGGCTCCGCCGCCGACGAAATCGTCCCCCCTGTTGCCGTTCAGATTATCGTTTCCGGCTCCGCCGGAGACGATGTCGGACCCCTTGCCGCCGCTTGCCTTGTCGTTCCCTAGGCCGCCGAGGGCCACGTCGTCGCCGCCGCCGAGGTCAATCCGGTCATTCCCGGCCTTGCCGAGCACGAGCTCGTCCGCGCCGGTTCCGCGGTGGCGGTCGGCTCCGTCCGTCAGAATCGAGACGTCGGAGCTGAGAGATTCGGCGGTGAAGACGCCGAAGGTCTCGTGCATCGCCTCCGTCGGGTGGAAGAGGTCGTAGAAGGCGAACTGGTCCGGATGCAGGCCCTCGACCGCCGGGTTGGACGGGAAGAACGGGATCGGCCCCTCCGGCCCTTCGATGATGATCGGGTCGGCCGCCGTGCCGAAGAAGAGCTGTTCGGAGACGGTGACGAAGCCGAAGGCGGACGGGTCCGCCGCAACCTCGGCCGCGACCGCCTCGAGGTCGACGATCTTCACCGTCACGCCGAGCGCGGAGAGCTGCGCGGACTGGGCGATGAGCGCGTCATTGTAGCCGGAGATCACCTGATCCCCCAACGCCTGGATGAGCGGCGGCGCGAACTTGAAGGAGGGGAAGAAGCTGGCGAGCGGCAGGGTGTTGAGGATGATCGTCCCGACGCCCGCTTGCGCGAGCGCCGCCGCGGCGCCGAGCGTCGCCGCCGCCACCGAGCCGGCGAGAGCAGCAGCCTCCGCGGCCGTCTGCGCCGGGTCGAGCGGGTTGGAGGGCTGGAAATTGTTGAAATCGTTGAGACCGATGAAGATGGACGCGGTGGGAGCCGGCGCCGCGCCCTGCGCCAGCGTCGCAAGATAGCGGGAGACCTGGCCGCCGAGATTGATGTCGAGGTCGAGCAGGGACAGGTCGGGGTCTTCCACGAGGAAATTGCCGGAGACGCCGGGATCGACCGCGCTTGCGAGCGTCCGCACGCCCACGGCACGCGCGCCGCCGATGGCGAAGTTCAGCTCCTCCGCACCGAGAAGCGCCGAGGCGACGTCGGCGTAGTTGCGCCCGTTGGTGACATTCTCGGAATAGCCGAAGGCGGCGAGGGGGAACGGGATCGTGAGAATCCGGGTGGTTATGTCGAAAAGGTTGCCCCCGTCGGTCATGCTGTCGCCGAAATAGACGATGGGGCCGGATGCGGTTTCGGTCATATCGATCTCCCTGGTTTCGCGTCGTCGGAGCGCGGCGCTTTGCGTGAGTAGTAGCGCAAACGTTGCGCGCGCGATGTGAAAGATCACCAAGCGGGCGATTTTTCCGAAATTTGGCGGGGAACCCCGAGCCTTCCCCTCGCCTGCGTCGGAGAGATAGGAATGCCTTGGCGCGTCGGCTTGAGGGAGAGGTGATGGAGACGAAACGCATCGCGGCGGGGGCGCTGGACGTCTCCTGGCTCGAGATCGGGCCGGCGGCGGGATGGCCCTGCATCCTCCTGCATGGCTGGCCCTATGACGCGCTTTCGGGCGTGGAGGCGGCGCGGCGGCTTGCTGATAAAGGGGCGCGGGCGATCCTCCCCTGGCTCCGCGGCTTCGGGCGAACGCGGTTCCTGCGCGCGGATACGCCTCGATCGGGCGAGCAGGCGGCGCTCGGCGCCGATCTCCTCGCCTTCATGGACGCGCTCGCGCTGCCGCGCGCCACGCTTGCAGGATACGACTGGGGCGGGCGCGCGGCCTGCGTCGTCTCCGCGCTGTGGCCCGAGCGGGTGGAGGCGCTCGTCACCGGCAACGGCTACAACATCCAGAACATCGCGCGGGCGCTGGAGCCGGCGGCCCCGGCGCAGGAGGCGGCCTACTGGTACCAGTGGTATCTGAACCATGAGCGCGGCGCGCGTGGCTTCGCCGCCGACCCGGCGGGGCTCGCGCGGCTGCTCTGGCGCATGTGGTCCCCGGAATGGGCTTTCACGGACGAGGCGTTTGCGGCGAGCGCCGCGGCCTTCGCCAACCCGGACTGGGCGGCGGTGACGGTCCATTCCTATCGCCACCGCTACGGCAATGCGCCCGGAGACCCGGCCTTCGCGGCCATCGAGGCGCGGCTCGCCGCGGGGCCGGAGATCAGCGTTCCGACGGTGATCGTTGACGGCGACGCGGACGGCGTCGCGCCCTTCACGGCGGGGGACAATGCGGCGCGGGATGCGGCGATCACGGGGAAGCGGCGGCGCGTCATCCTCAAGGGGGCGGGGCACAACCTGCCGCAGGAGCGGCCCGTCGAGTGGGCGGAGGCGGTTCTGGAGGCGCGGGCGCTGGGCTGAGGATCAGAAATCCCGCTTCCACTTGAGGCCGAGGGTCGTGCCGACATCGGGGCCGACCTCGCTTTCGAGCTGGAGCTCGTCGAAGATCTCGATCTCCACGATCACGCTGCCGGAGCCGCCGGAAATCGGCTGCTTCGCGCCGACGAAGACGTCGCGCGAGATGTTGGAGCCGACGGTGACGGAGGAATTGCCGGCGCCGTCATCCTCCAGCCGCAAGACGTCGAGCCCGACGGCGCCGCGAACGCTGTCCGCCGAGCCGCCGGTTCCGTCCAGCAGGGTCGCGAGGCCGACGGCGAGGGAGAGCGCCTCGGTCGGCGAGAGGGATTGCTTGGAGCGGCCGAAGAGCACGCGCGGCAGCACCTCCTCCTCCGGCAGGGCGGGGCGGGACTGGAAGGAGATGTCCGGCGCCTGCGCCGTGCCGGCGACGACGATGCCGCCCCGCACGCCGTCATTCTCGTGGAAGAGCGCCACGTCCAGCGTCGGGTCGATCCCCGGCGCGCCGGTGAAGCGGACGGCGCCGCGTTCCATCTCGAAAACGCGGCCGAGGAAGGAGAGGACGCCGCGGCGCTTCTCGACCGCGCCGCGGATGCGCGGCTCCGCCGCCGTGCCGCGGATCTGGAGGTCCACCGTCCATTCGGAATCGAGCCCGCGGCCGCGGACGTAGATGTCCTGCGGGCCGGTGACGTCGAGGTTCAGGTCGATCTCCTCGCCGAAGGGTTCCGGCGGCTCAGGGATCGGCTCGCCCTTGATCCGGACCGGGCCGAGATCGGCGATTCCGGGCGGCGTGGCGGCGACGAGGCGGACCTCCGCCCGGTCGATGTTCACGCGGCCCGAAATGTCCGGCGCGGCGAGGGGGCCGGAGGCGACGATGTCGAGGGTGAGGATCGCGGTGACATCGTCCCGCCGCACGAGGGTCGCGCCCTCCGCGCTCACCCGTGCGTCGAGCCGCCCCTCGGCCAGCGCCACGCGGCCCGTCACCGGCCCGCCCGAACCGTCCTCCGCCCGGAGGTCGAGCACGAAGGCGCCGCCGGGCTCCAC
>JAUHWJ010000325.1 GCA_030424705.1 Alphaproteobacteria bacterium
GCAGGTGAGGCGGAGGCCGGGGATCGGCTCATGCGTCAGCGCGCGGATGTCCCGGAAGGGGCAATCGGGGTCGATCATTTCGGGAAAGCGGCTCTCGACGATGCGCCCGTCGACATGCTCGACGGTCAGCGGCGCGCCGACCGTGCCGGCGAGGGGGTGAAGGACGACGAAGCCGGTGCGGTTGGTCGTGAAATCGTCCAGCGCCTCGCCGTCCGCCTCGAAATCGAGCGATCCGTCGGGCCGCCCGACGATGCGCGCACGGTAGCGGATCGCGGCCGCGCCGTCCCGGCAGGTCGCCTCGTAGCGGGCGGAGAAGCCTTCGGCCCCCTGCTCGACTTCCAGACCGGTTATCTCGGGGAGGCAGGTGCCCCAGTTCCTGTCCCGCGCCAGGAAGGCGATTCCGCGGATCACCTCGACGCCGTTGAGGCGGATGTAGCGGAGCGCGCCGGCCTCCAGCTCCGCCGTGAGCGGCCCGGCTTCGAGACGGATCGTCTCCGCCACGGGCTCCTCGGTTCCGAAGAGGATGACGTTGCGGCTCGGGTTCATCGCTCCCTCCCTCAGTCGCGGATGGCGCGGCCCGTCGCCGCGTCGAAGAGATGCGCGCGCGCCATGTCGGCGGCGAGCGCGATGCGGGCGCCCGGCCGCTCCACGGCATGGGCGGGCAGCTCCGCCGTCGCCTCCACCCCGCCGAGGCGGAACTGCGCATAGGTTCGCGCGCCGGTCGGCTGCACGAGGTCGATCTCCACATCGAGGCGGGGGCGCGGGTCGCCTTCGCCCGGGCGGGAGAAATGTTCGGGCCGGACGCCGAAGAGCAGGTCCCGCCCCTCCGGCGCCGGGCGGGAGAGCGGCAGGCTCCGCCCGCAGGAGAAACGGAGCGCGCCGCCCTCCGCCCGGCAGGGGATGAAGTTCATCTGCGGCGAGCCGAGGAAGCCGGCGACGAAGCGCGTCTCCGGCCGCTCGAAGAGATCGAGCGGGGCGCCTTGTTGCTCGATCCGCCCGTCGCGGAGGAGCACGATCCGGTCCGCCAGGGTCATCGCCTCAATCTGGTCATGGGTGACGTAGACGGTGGTCTTCCCGATCTCCTGATGCAGGCGCTTGATCTCCGCGCGCATCCCGTCGCGCAGCTGGGCGTCGAGATTGGAGAGCGGTTCGTCGAAGAGGAAGAGCCGCGCATCCCGCACCACGGCGCGGCCGATGGCGACGCGCTGGCGCTGCCCGCCGGAAAGCTCGCGCGGCTTGCGATCGAGAAACGTCTCGAGCCCCAGCATCGCCGCCGCCCGGCCGACGCGGGCGCGGACCTCTGCGTCCGGAACCTTCCGCGCGCGGAGGCCGAAGGCGATGTTCTCGAAGACGGAGAGATAAGGGTAGAGCGCGTAGTTCTGGAA
Source organism: Alphaproteobacteria bacterium (assembly GCA_030424705.1). GTDB lineage: Bacteria > Pseudomonadota > Alphaproteobacteria > Rhodobacterales > Rhodobacteraceae > Pikeienuella. Next base: position 1,386 of record JAUHWJ010000325.1, read on the forward strand.
CACCATCGCAACGTTCCGGTCCCGCGGGCGGAGGCCCTCAACCGCCTCCCCGTCGATCCTGACCCGGCCCTCGTCGATCTCCTCCAGCCCGGCGATGCAGCGCAGGAGCGTGGACTTGCCGCAGCCCGAGGGGCCGACGAAGACGCAGAACTCCCCTTCCGCGATGTCGAGGTCCACGCCCTTCAGCGCATGGACCTTGCCATAGTGCTTGTGCACGCCCTCGATGCTCAGCCGCCCCATGCCTACCCCTTCACCGCGCCGAGCGAGATGCCGCGCACCAGATACCGTTGCAGGAGCGTCACCGCGATGAAGATCGGGATCGTCCCGAGCGCGCTCATCGCCGCGATCTTCGCCCAGAAGTTCGATTGCCCGCCGAAGTAATGCGTCACCTGGACCGGGAAGGTCGTCACCTCCGCCCGCGTCAGCACCAGCGCGAAGATGAACTCGTTCCAGGCGAAGACGAAGGTGAAGACGGCGGTGGCGAAGAAGCCGGAGCGCGCCATCGGCAGCACGACGCGGAGGAAGACCTGCCAGCGCGTGCAGCCGTCCACCAGCGCGCTTTCCTCCAGCTCCAGCGGAATGTCCTGGATGTAGCCGCGCATCATCCAGACGACGTAGGGCAGGTTGAAGGCGGTGTAGAGCAGGATGAGGCCGAGATAGCTGTCCACCAGCCCGACCTTCACGTAGAGGAGGAAGACCGGGAAGACGATGACGATGGGCGGCACCATCCGGTTGGAGAGCAGCCAGTCGGTGAAGAAGTTCCCGCCCGTCCGAAACCGGGCGATGGAATAGGCGCACATCGTGCCGATGATCATCGCGGCGGCGGTGGAGACGGAGGCGATGACGACGCTGTTCCAGATCGTCACCACGTCCCCGTCCTTGAAAAGCACGGCGTAATTGGCGAGTTGCAGGCTCTTCGGCCACCAGACGGGCGGGCTCGCGAAGATCTCCTCCGGCGTCTTGAAGGAGATCATGAAGAGCCAGTAGACGGGAAAGAGGAACAGGAGCGTCACCGCCACGGCGGCGACGTAGCGGAGCGCGAGGCCCGTTCCCCGGTCCGGCCGCATCATCGCTCGATCTCCATGCGGCGGAGGACGATGGTGATGGTGACGACGAGGATGAGGATCACCACGAAGCTCATCGCCGCGGTGTAGCTCGTCTCGAACTGCTGGAAGCCGAGGACGTAGGCGTAGATCGAGAAGGTTTCCGTCATCGTGCCCGGCCCGCCGCGCGTGAGCGCCCAGACGACGTCAAAGAGCCGGAAAAGGTCGAGCGCGCGGATCAGGATCGCGATGGCCATGACAGGCCAGATCGCCGGGAGGATCACGAGGCGGAAGCGCCGCCAGAAACCCGCGCCGTCAAGCTCCGCCGCCTCGATCTGGCTCCGGTCCACGTTGGAGAGGGCGGCGAGGAGGAGGAGGAACATGAATGGCGTCCACTGCCAGATCTCCGCCATCAGGATCGCCGCGTAAACGAAGGAGGGATCGATCGTCCAGAGGATCGTCACCGGCTCGTCCGAGAACCAACCGAGGATCTGGTTGATCGGGCCGAAGCGGTTGTCGAAGAGGAGCCGCCACGTCGCCCCCGCGACGACGGGCGAGATGGTGACGGGGAGGACCAGGAGCGCGACGAATACCTGCCGGCCCGGCATCCGGTCTAGAAAAAGATAGGCCATCGCGAGGCCGAGGATCAGCTCCGCGGGAAGCGCGATGACCAGGAAGAGCAGCGTGTGGCCGAGCGATTCCCAGAACCGCGCGTCGCCGATGAGCGCGCGGTAATGCTTCGCGCCCTGAAAGCTCGTGTCCTCGAACATCATGTCGACGTTCTGGAAGGAGAGGATCAGGGAATAGATGACCGGGAAGAGGCCGACAAGGAGGATCGTCGCCACCGCCGGCACGATCAGGAGATACTTGAAGTTCCGGTCCGTATAGGGCGTGCGGGCGGCGGCGGTCACGGCGCGGCCCCTTTGGTGGCGCGATGGGATGGGCGTCGCGTCATGGCGTCAGCCTTCAAGCGAGGGCGGCCGGCCCGGGCAAGGGCCGGCCGCAAGGGTTCAGGCGCCGGCGGGATAGGCGTTCGGCTTCGCCGCCCAGGCGGCGTAGGCGGCCTTCTGCTTGTCCATCCCGATCCGGTCCGTCAGCGCGTCCCACTGCCCGGCCACGTCGTTCAGGATCGCCTGCGGATCCTCCCCGGCCCAGAGGCGGGAGACGCCCTGGCGCAGCGCCTCCTCGTAGCGGTCGGTCTGGATGATCGAGAGGTCGAGGAGGCCGGAGACGGCGCCCGCCTCCAGCGCGGCGAGATATTCGGGCGCCTGCGGCCAGCGCGACTTGTACTCGGCGGAGGCGAAATGGCTCGCCCGGAACGGGTCGCGCAGCGCGTAGGGGAGCTGCACCCGCTCCATGCTGATCTCCTCCGAGTTCAGCCACTGGATGAAGAGATAGGCGGCCTCCTTCTGCTTCG
>JAUHWJ010000326.1 GCA_030424705.1 Alphaproteobacteria bacterium
TCGGGGCGGGACGAGGCGCAGGTCTTCGCCGCCGCCAACGCGCTCGCGCGCGCCGATGCGCCCCTCCGGGCGGCGGGGGCGGAGCTCTTCGGCCCCGCCCCGGCGCCCATCGCGCGGATCAGGGGCCGCGCCCGCGTGCGGCTCCTCGTGAAGGCGCCGAAGGGCGCGCCGCTCCAGGCCGCGCTCCGCGACTGGCGCGCCTCGGTCCGCATCCCCTCCGCCGTGCGCCTCGCCATCGACATCGACCCGCAGAGCTTTTTGTGAACCGCGTGTAAAAGTCGGCCCCTCCCCGCCCGTCATGGGGGCGAGCGCGGGATCGGCCCGCGCCGATCCGACGGGAGACCATCATGAAACGAACCCTCATCCCTCTCGCCCTTCTCGCCCTTGCCGGCGCGGCGGAGGCGGAGGCGCCGCAGGCGGCGCTCGCCTCCCTCTCCGGCACCTGGGAGAGCGTCGCGCCCGAGCCCTGGTATGGCGGCTTCGGCTGGCGCGAATTCGTGTTCCGGGACGGGCGCTGGAGCCTCACCTTCACCCACGCGCTCGACCCGGAGATGACGATGCGCACCTTCCAGTTCCGCACCGGCGGCGGCTACGACGTGAAGGGCGAGAGCCCGGCCGTGCCGGGCGCCTTCCGCACCGTCTTCGCGGAGGACTGGAAGCATGTCACCCTCCTGACCGAAGATCCGGGCCTCGCCGCGGCGATGGGAATGGGGGACTGCGCGCTGAAGGTGAATCTGGAGACCGACATTTCGGAGACGGGCTGCGCCTCCTGGAAGCCTGTTTCCGTCTGCGCGGAGGATCATGATCTCATCGCGCTCGACGAGACGGGCCTCCGCTTCGGCGTCCGCCCGCCGGACAACGACATGTGCGACGCATCGAAAACCCCGACGGCGCTCCTGCCCGCCGTCGTGAAGCGCTGAAGGGAGACCGCGATGTCCATGCAGTTCATGATCCTGCCCTATTCGAAAAAGGGCGGCTCCGGCGCCGCCGGCGCGCCGGACGACATGCCGGCCTGGATCGCCTATACCGAGGCGCTGGCCAAGGCCGGAGTGCTCCGCGGCGGGGAGGAGCTCGCCTCCCCCGACGAGGCTGCGGTGATCCGCGTTCGGGACGGCGCGCGCATCGTCGAGGATGGCCCCTACGCCGACACCAAGGAGCAGCTCGGCGGCTTCTTCCTCATCGAGGTCGAGGACCTTCAGGCCGCGATGGAATGGGGCGCGCGCTGCCCCGCCGCCTCGACCGGCGCCGTCGAGGTGAGGCCGGTCATCCTGCATCCGCGGTGACGGATGCGGCGCAAGCCGCGGAGCGGGCCGCCCGTCTGAGCTACGGGCGGCTCGTCTCCATTCTCGCCGCGCGCGGCGGCGGGATCGCGGCGGCGGAAGACGCGCTGGCGGAGGCGCTGGCCCGCGCCCTCTCCGTCTGGCCGGAGCGCGGCGTTCCGGCCTCGCCGGAAGGCTGGCTCGTCGCCGTCGCGCGCCGCGCGGCGCATGACGAGGGTCGCCGCCGCGGCGCGCTTGCGCGGTCGGCCGATCATCTCGCGCTGCTGGAGGCGGAGCGGGCCGCGGGGCGGGACTGGCCGGACGAGCGGCTTCGCCTCCTCTTCGCCTGCGCCGGGCCGGAGGTGGAGCCCGCCCTCCGCGCGCCGCTGATGCTGCAGGTCGTCCTCGGGCTGGACGCGCGGCGCATCGCCTCGGCGTTCCTAGTCCCGCCCAACACGATGGGCGTCTCGCTCTCCCGCGCCAAGGCGCGGCTGAGGGAGTCGGCCCCCGGCTTCGCGCCGCCCGCGCCGGACGAGGCGGCGGAGCGGGTCGGCGACGTGTTACGCGCGATCTACGCCGCCTACACGCTCGGGCTCGACGGCGCGCACGGCCTCGACGAGAAGACCGGCGGGCTGGCTCGGGAGGCGCTCTGGCTCGGCGGGCTCGCCGCCGCGCTTGCGCCCGAGGAGCCGGAGGCGCTTGGCCTCCACGCCCTGATGCTATTCGCGGAGAGCCGGCGCGCGGCGCGGCGCGACGCCGACGGGCGATACGTTCCGCTCGACCGGCAGGAAATCACGCTCTGGTCCGCGCCGATGATCGAGGCGGCGGAAGCCGCGCTCCGCCGCGCCGCCGCCTTCGGGAGCCCCGGGCGCTTCCAGCTTGAGGCGGCGATCCAGTCCGTCCACGCAGATCGGCGGCGAACGGGGCGGACGGAATGGAAGGCGATCCTCGTCCTCTATGACGGCCTCCTCGCCCTCGCTCCCTCGCTCGGCGCGCTGACGGGGCGGGCCGTCGCGCTCGGCGAGGCGCGGGGGGCGCAGGCGGGGCTCGCGGCGCTGGAGGCGGCGCCGGAGGCGGCGCGCGGCCGCTACCAGCCCTGGCGGGCGGCGCGCGCCCATCTCCTCGCCCGGTCGGGCGCGCGCGAGGAGGCGGCGGCCGAGTTTCGCCGCGCCGCCGGCCTCTCAGAGGATCCGGCGGCGCGCACCTGGCTTCTCGAACGCGCGGCGGAGGCCGAGGCGGGCTGAGGCCGGGCCGGAATCGCCGCCGCGCCATGCGCCCTCCCGACCCCGCAGCGCAGCATATTTTCCGCCCTGAGCCTGCGGCACGCCGTCCACAACCAGACAAACCTCTGATTTTAAAGGAATCGGAGACGAGTGGCGATGCTCCGACGGGCATTGCCAATTCGGCGGACCCCATGATACCCCTCGCGCGGCCTGAAGAGGGGGGTTCGCCCTGCTCTCTATGGCCGCGCCACGCCGCACGCCGGACCTCCCGGCGAGAGAACGGCCACGACGTCAGGACTGCGAGGGGAACGGATGAGCGACAATTCAGGCTCCGCCGCGGGGATCGCCGGGCGCTATGCGTCCGCGCTCTTCGAGATCGCCGAGGAAAGCGGCGCGCTCGAGGCCGTCGAAGGCCATCTCGGCGCGCTGAAAGGCGCGATGGCGGAGAGCGAGGATTTCGTCGCCTTCCTGAAGAGCCCCGTCATCAGCCGCGAGGAGCAGGGGGCCGCGATGGCCGCCATCGCCGCGAAGATGGGGATCGGCGCGCCCGTCTCCTCCGTGCTCGGCCTGATGGCGGCGAAGCGCCGGCTCTTCTGCCTGCCGGAGATGATCGAGGCCTTCGCCGCGATGCTCGCCGCGAAGCGCGGGATCGTCTCGGCCGAGGTCGTCTCCGCAGCGCCGCTGAGCGACGCGCAGCGCGCCGGGCTTGAAGCGGCGATCAAGGCCTGGGCGGGCTCCGACATCGCGCTCGACTCCCGGGTCGACGCGGCGCTGATCGGCGGCCTTGTCGTGAAGGTCGGCTCCAAGATGATCGACGCCTCCGTCCGCGCGAAGCTCGATTCCCTGAAAACCGCAATGAAAGAGGTCGGATGATGAGCATCCAGGCTGCCGAGATCACCGCGATCCTCAAAGAGCAGATCAAGAATTTCGGGCAGGACGCGGAAGTCGCCGAGATCGGCCGCGTCCTCTCCGTCGGCGACGGCATCGCCCGCATCTACGGGCTCGACCAGTGCCAGGCCGGCGAGATGGTCGAGTTTCCGGGCGGCATCCGCGGCATGGCGCTGAACCTCGAAGCCGACAATGTCGGCGTCGTGATCTTCGGCGACGACCGCTCGATCAAGGAAGGCGACACCGTCAAGCGCACCGGCGCGATCGTGGACGTGCCGACGGGCGACGAGCTGCTCGGCCGCGTGGTGGACGGTCTCGGTAACCCGATCGACGGCAAGGGCCCGCTCAACACGACGAAGCGCTCCCGCGCCGAGGTGAAGGCTCCGGGCATCATCCCCCGGAAGTCGGTGCACGAGCCGATGATGACCGGCCTCAAGGCCATCGATGCGCTCATCCCGGTCGGCCGCGG
>JAUHWJ010000327.1 GCA_030424705.1 Alphaproteobacteria bacterium
ATCGCGGAATGGAGGAGCGCGGCCGCGATCAGCCAGGGCATGAAGCTGGCGTTCTCCACCGGGTCCCAGAACCACCAGCCGCCCCAGCCGAGCTCGTAATAGGCCCACCAGGAGCCGAGCGCGATGCCGATGGTGAGGTTGAGCCAGGCGAGCAGCGTCCATGGCCGGACCCAGCGCGCCCAAGCCGCGTCGACCCGTCCCTCGATCAGCGCGGCGATGGCGAAGGAATAGCTCATCGAGAGGCCGACATAGCCGATGTAGAGAAATGGCGGATGGAAGGCGAGCCCCGGATCCTGCAGCAGCGGATTGAGGTCGTTTCCGTCCGCCGGAGCGGGGAAGAGCCGCCAGAACGGATTGGACGTCCAGAGAATGAAGCCGATGAAGGCGGCGCCGATCATCCCCTGCACGGCGAGCGCCCGCGCCTTCAGCCCATCGGGGAGCGTGCCGCCAAAGACGGCGACCAACGCGCCGAAAAGCGCGAGGATCAGGACCCAGAGGAGCATCGAACCTTCATGGTTCCCCCAGACTCCGGCGACCTTGTAAAGCATCGGCTTGAGCGAGTTCGAGTTCGCCGCGACCAGGCGAACCGAGAAATCCGACACCACGAAGGAGTAGGTCAGCGCCGCAAAGGCGACGGCCAGCGCGACGAACTGCAGAATCGCCGCGGGCGAGCCGAGGCGCATCCAGTCCACCCAGCCCTTCTGCGCGCCGATGAGTGGCACGGTGGACTGCCAGAGGGCGAGGACGAAGGCGATGATGACGGCGAAATGGCCCAGCTCGGCGATCATGGCGCACTCCCTTGTTGGGCGGGAGTTTAATCCTTTGTGAAGGCGCGGCAATGCGCGGATGCGCGCGGATGGGCGATGTTCCGTCGGGCGGAAGACCCATGCGCCTGCGGCATGGCCGCCTTGCCTGATCGTTTATGGCGCCGCCCGGGCGCCGCACCTATTTCACCGGTGTGAGCGCGGGAACGCAACGCCCGCCGCCTCGCCCGGCGCTTTCTCCCTGGCGCCGGGCGCTTGGGGCCTCACACCGGCCTCCGCCGGGGCGCCTATCCCCCCAAGGGCGCCCCGCGGAGGCCCAATCATCCCGATACTGCGACGTCCAGGAGCGCGAGGCGGCCGCGCTCCGTCTCCGCCACTGCCTCAGCGAGCGCGGGGGCGAGCGCCTCCGCTTCCTCTACCCGCATGGCAAAGGCCCGGCTCGCCCGCGCCACGGCGGCGAAATCCGGAGAAGGTGCCAGCGCCGTCAACGGCATCCGGTTCGCGCGCGCCGCGGCGCCGCCGGGATAGAGGCCGGCGACGGACTGTCGCACCGCGCCCCATTCGGCGTTGTTCAGGATCACGAGAAGAGGCGGGAGCCCGAGCGCCTCCGCGATCTGATGGCAGGCGACGGGATTCGAGAAAATGTAGCTCCCGTCACCCATCGTCGCGACGACGAGCCGACGGGGAGCCGCGAGCTTCATCCCAAGCGCCGCAGGAAAGCTCCAGCCGAGGCCGCCGGCATGAGGCTCCTGTCGCCAATGGCCGTGCTCGGTCAGTCCGAGCGGGGCGAGCGGGGCGCCGAGTTCGGAAAGAATCGTCGCCTCCCGCCCCCGGACCGCCGCTCCGATGGCGGCCGAGACGAATCCCTTCGTCATCGGCGCGCCGGAGGCGAGCGCCGCGGCCTTTGTCGCATCCGCCCGCGCCGCCGCATTGAGCGCGGCCAGTCGCGGCCGGCGCGCGGCTATTCGTCCTGCGGCTTCGGCAAGGTGCGGGCGCATTGCCGCCTCGAGCGCGACGAGCCCCTGCCCCGTCTCCGTCGCGAGCGTGATTTCGCTCGGAAACATCCGCACCGGGGTGCGCGCCATCAGAGGGTCCGGCCCGAGCTGGACGACACGGAGGGAAGGCGCAACGGCGTGCATGTCCGGAGACCAGGGCGCGAGACTATCGATCACGAGCGCGGCGTCCGCCCGTTCGAGCGCGGCGCCGATGGCGGGGCCGATCCAGGCGGGGTGGTCCTGGCTCACCGGATTCGCCACCGCCCACCAGTCCGTCACCGGGATAGCCCAATCCTCCGCCAGCCGGGCGAGCGCTACCCAGCCCGCGGCGTCGCCGGCGCCGCGCTGCGCAGCTATGACAGGCGTATCCGCCAAAGCGAGAAGGCGAGCGGCGCGTTCGATCTCCTCACCCGGGGCGCGAAGGCCGGCCGGAGCGAAAGCGGGCGGGCCTGCGGGCGCATCGATCTCCACCGACAGTATCTCTCGCGGCAACGAGAGATAGACGGGGCCCTGAGGATAGGACTGCGCGATCGCGGCCGCCCGGTCCAGCAGCGGTCCGATCTGTTCGGGGAAACGCAGTTCATAGTCCCATTTCACGCATTCGCGGATCAGCGCATGCTGGTCCCGCATCTCCTGGCCCCAGCCGATGGGAACGGTGCGGGCGCCGAAGCGGCCCGCCTCCACCGTCGGCGTCCGCCCCGACATAATGATAACCGGAACCTGATCCGACGCTGCGTTAAGCGCGCCGATCACGCCGTTTGCGAGGCCGACATTGGTGTGCAGCATCACCGCCTGGAGCCGGCCGGTCGCAAGCCAGGCCCCATGCGCCATGCCCATTGCGGCATGTTCGTGGGGCGCAAGAATCGCCTCCGGAAGCTCGATCCCCGCCTCCGTCGCCTGCGCCAATCCCTCGATCACGGGTGGAAAGTCTGTGCCGGAATTGGCGAAGACGTGGGAGACGCCGAGCGCCTTTAGCCGCGTGAAGATCGCGCCTCCTGCGTTCATCCGCTTCAAGGATGGGCCTCCACCGGCGCGGCCACGACCCACCAGCCGGGCTCCGCCGCGCGGAGCCGCTCCGCCGCCTCTAAGGCCGACGTCTCCTTCGCATGGAGACCGAAGCAGGTCGCGCCGGAGCCGGACATTCGCGCCACGGCGCAGGACTTGTCCCAGGCGAGGGCGGCGAGGGCTCGGCCGATCGCTGGGCGAAGCCGGCGGGCGGGCCCTTCCAGATCGTTGCGCTGCCGGGCGAGCCAGCTCGTAAGGTGCGCGAAATCGTGGAACCGAGCCGGCGCGGACGGGCCGGCCGGCCCTTCCCGTCGCTCCAGACCGGCGAAGACCTCGGCCGTCGAAAGCGGCTGCATCGGGTTGGCGAGCACCATCCAGAAGGCCGGAAAGCCCGGCGCGGGCGAAAGCGCCTCGCCGGCGCCGGCCATCATGGCGGGCCGCTGCGCCAGACAGACCGGCGCGTCGGCGCCGAGCCCCTCGGCGATCTCCGTCAATCGCCCCGCCTGAGCGCCGGGCCAGAGCCGGGCGAGCAATCGGAGCGCGGCCCCGGCGTCAGCCGAGCCGCCGCCGATCCCCGAGGCGACGGGAAGCCGCTTTTCGAGCCGGAGCGCCGCGCCCGGCGCGCCGGGCGTGAGGGCGGAAAGCCGCTCCGCCGCGCGGATCACAAGATTGTCCGCGCCGGTGGAGAGCGCTGCGGAGAACGGGCCGCTTAGCGAGAGCGAGAGGCCCATTGCCGGCTCCGCCTCCAGCCCGTCGCCGCAGAGCGGGAAGACGGCGAGGCTTTCCAGCAGATGATACCCGTCCTGCCGCCGGCCCCGGACATGAAGGAAGAGATTGACCTTGGCTCGCGCCGTCTCCCGCAGCGCGGCGCGCGCTTCAGCCGCCATCCGCCGCGCGCGGGGCTTCGGGCGCGGCCTTCGCCACCGCCTCCTCGGCGCGCACAACGTCGAGGCCGACATCGAGCTTCCGACGGATGCGCTCTCGATCCTTATCCTCCGGGTCGAAGGAGAGCGCGCGGCGCCACTGGAACTCCGCCTCGCGCTTCCGGCCGACCATCCAG
>JAUHWJ010000328.1 GCA_030424705.1 Alphaproteobacteria bacterium
CCGGGCGGAGCCTTCCGCGGTCATGGGTTCGGGCGGGAAGAGCGCGAGCGGGCGGATGCGCCCCCGGTCCGGCCAGCCGCCCTCGGGCGGCGCGGAATAGGCCGCCTGCGCGACGATCCAGCCCTTTTCGGGGATGTGGCTCTCCGCCGGCAGCGGGCGGGTGAGCCGTTCGAGCCCGATCCGCGCGCCGATCCGCGTCAGGAGATCGGCGAACTCTTCGCCTCCGGCGGCGTCGCGCCGCGCCTCCGCCTCCGCCAGCGCCTCGAAATGGCCGCGTCGCGATCCGCCGTCGAAAGGCTCCGACTCCGTGACGGCGAGGCGCGCGGCGTCCGCGCCGAAGCCGGTCTCCATCGCCGCGATCTTCGGCGCGAGAAGGGCGAGGAGGCGCGCCGGGTCCCGCCCCGGCCGGGCGAGCCCGATCTCCGCCGTCGCCCATCCCCCCTCCGCGAGGCGGAGCGAGAAGCGGAGCCGCCGCGCGCCCAGCCCCCGCTCCGTCAGCCGGGCGGAGACGCGCTCCGCGAGCCGGAGCGCCGCCGCCTCGACATCGGCGACGAGCCCGATCGGCTCGGGGAAGCTGATCCGGGCGGAAAGCGGCAGCTCCGCCCGGAGGGGGGAGATCGGCTCCGGCGCATGGCCGAGCGCCTGGTCGAGCCGGAGCACGAGGTCCGCGCCGAAGCGGCGCGCGAGCCCGGCGCGGGGCGTGAGCGTCAACTCCTCGATCCGCCGGAGCCCGAGCCGCATGAGCCGCTCCGTCACCGCCTCCGGCAGGCGCAGGGCGGCGACGGGAAGCGGCGCGAGCGCCGCCCGCGCGCCGCCGACGGGGACGACGAGCGGCGGCGCCGGCGGCGCGGGCGGCGCTGCGGGCGGGCGCGGGCGCCGCGGGCTCCGCACCCGCGTCGCCCGCGCATCCGCCGCCACCGCGTCCCCGGCCGGCGCGCCGCCGGGCCTCGCCCCCGCCGCATAGCGGGCGAGCGCCCAGGCCGCGCCGCGCGTATCCGCCACAGCGCCCCGCGCCGTGAAGCCGAGACCGGAGAGCGCTTCCAGCGCTTCCGCCAGCGTCTCCGCCTCCCCGCCGAAGAGATGCGCCGCCCCCGCAATGTCGAGCGCGAGGCCCGTCCACGGCCCCGGCGGCTCCGGGGCGACGAGCGGGCTCCAGCGCCCCGCCCAGCGCGCGAGGCCGGCGAGCGCCGCCGCCTCCCGCTCAGGCGCGGCCGGGCGGGTGAGGAGATCGGGCCGGATCGCCCGCGCATCCGTCAGCATCATGCCGGCGCCGAGCCCGGACGCCGCCGCCGCTTGGTTCACCGAGGCGAGCCGGAGCGCCCCGGAAACCTCCTCCACCAGGGCGAAGGCCTGCCCGTCCGCCGCCGCGCCGCTCCGGCGCAGCCGCCACTCCGCTGCGAAATGCGGCAGCCAGAGCGAGAGGATGCGGCGGCGCGGGGGCATGGTTCACAGGCCGTCGCGCCCGCGGGGCGCCAGCCGGCTTCCGGTGAAATGTTGCATTCTCCCAAGGTTGTGCATTCACGCCCGCGCGCAGAGATCGGTGAAAGAACGCCGTCCGGGCCTCGGCGCCCTTCGCCCCACTGGAGGGCCCTGCAGCATGTCGCCCCGGCGATTGTTCCTGTTATGTTCTTATATGCCACGCCCGCCGATTCGCGCCATAGCCCTTCAGCCGGAAAGCAGCGTCGCGATCCGCCGCAGCGCGAGGAGGTACCCCGCCGTCCCGCAGCCGGCGATCACCCCGTCCGCCCGCGCCGAGACGAAGGAGTGATGGCGGAAGCTCTCCCGCCTGTGGATGTTGGAGATGTGCACCTCCATCACCACACCCTCGAAGGCGTTGAGTGCGTCGAGAATGGCCACAGACGTATGGCTGTAGGCGCCGGGGTTGATGACGATCGCCGCCGCCTCCTCCCGCGCCCGGTGGATGAAGTCCACTAGCGCGCCCTCGTGGTTCGACTGATGGGCGGAGAGCGCGAGGCCGAGTTCGCCCGCCAGCGCCGCCGCCGCCGCCTCCACATCCGCCAGCGTCTCCCGCCCGTAGATCTCGGGCTGGCGCTTGCCGAGGAGGTTGAGGTTCGGCCCGTTCAGGAGGAACACCGTCTTCGTCATGCCGCAGCCGCCTCGTCGACCAGCGTGGCCAGCGCCTCCGCCGCGAGGGCGAAGGAGCGGAGGCGGAGCGCGTGGTCATGGATCATGCCCGTGACCATGATCTCGTCCGGCCTGTAGCGGTCGGCGAGTTCAGCGAAGCGCCGCCGCGCCGTCGCCGGCGAGCCGACCGCGGCGCAGGAGAAGGCGGCCTCCGCCTGTGCGATGGCCTCGGGCGGCAGGTGGGCGGACAGGTCCTCGACCGGGCGGGGCAGGGGGCCGGGCCGCCCCATACGGAGATTGGCGAAGCCGAGGATCTGGGAAGAGCGGAGATAGCGCGCCTCCTCGTCCGTCTCCGCCACCGCTGCACCGACGGCCATGATCGCATAAGGCTTCGCAAGATGCGCCGAGGGGCGGAACCGCGCACGGTAGAGCGTCAGCGCCTCCTCGAGCGCGAAGGGCGCGAAATGGGAGGCGAAGGCGTAAGGCAGACCGAAATGCGCCACGAATTCCGCGCCGTAGAGGCTGGAGCCGAGAATCCAGATGGGCACGTTCGTCCCCTCTCCCGGCACCGCGCGGATGCGCGCGCCCTCCTGCGGCGCGCCGAGATAGCCGATCAGTTCCGCCACATCGGAGGGGAAATCCTCCGGCCCGGCGAGGTGGCGGCGAAGCGCCCGGGCGGTCAGCATGTCCGTCCCCGGCGCGCGGCCGAGGCCGAGGTCGATCCGACCCGGGAAGAGCGCGGCGAGCGTGCCGAACTGCTCCGCGATCACCAGCGGCGCATGGTTCGGCAGCATCACGCCGCCGGCGCCCACGCGGATCGTCTTTGTCCCCGCCGCGACATGGCCGACGACGACCGCCGTCGCCGCGCTGGCGATGCCGGGCATGTTGTGATGCTCGGCGAGCCAGAACCGGCGATATCCGGCGTCTTCCGCCAGCCGGGCGAGATCGAGGCTGTTGCGGAGCGCGTCCGCCGCCGTCGCGCCCTCAGGGATCGGCGCGAGGTCGAGCAGGGAATAGGCGCGCATGGCGTGGCTCCTCCTTCTATGAGTGATGCGCGAAGATGCCCAAGCCGCGCGCGCCCGTCGAGTCCACCGTCAGCTTACGCCGAATGCCCCGTCCGCCTCCTGCCGCCAGGGGCGCCCTCCTGCCTTTTCCGCCAGAAGCCAGAGAAGCAGGAGATGCGCCTCCCCCGGCGCGACCTCGCCTACGGCGGGCCGCGCGTCTATCAGCGCCGCGATCCGCGGGGAGAGGGACACGGAAGCGCCCGAGGCGCGCCATTCGAGGGCGAGCGGCGCCGCCTCCGCACGCGCGAGGGTAAGCGCGCCGCCCCGCGGCAGGGCGGAGGCGGCGGCGAGCGCAAGGAGGAGGAGCGGGCGCGCTTCCGCGAAGCGAAGCGAACCGGGGGCCGCCGACCAGTCCAGCGTTACCTTCCGGCGAGAGAAATGCGCGGCCGCCGCCGCCTCGAGCTCCCCGCGCCCGATCGCCTCGGCCGGGTCACGAGCGCCGAAGGCGAGGCGCAGGAACTGGAGCGTCGCGCTGGCGGCGCCCGCGCAGTCGGCGATGAGGTCCATCACCTCGCCATTGGCCTCGCCCGGGCCCATCAGCTCCAAACCGTTGCCGATCGCGCCGACCGGGCTTATGAGGTCATGGCAGATGCGCGAGGCGACGAGGCCGGCGACGGCGAGTTCGTCGCTCATCGCGGCGCCTCCGGAAGAGAGGTCAGAGCCCGATGAGCCGA
>JAUHWJ010000329.1 GCA_030424705.1 Alphaproteobacteria bacterium
GAAGCATCAGCGGAAAGGTGATCTCGCGGAAGCCGCGCCAGCCCCCCGCGCCGTCCACCCGCGCCGCCTCCTGCAGTTCCTTCGGGATCGCCTGCAGGCCGGCGAGCAGCATGATCATCATGAAGGGGATGAAGGTCCAGGCGTCCATCACCATGATGGTGAGCCGCGCGATCTCCGGCGAGGCGAAAAAGGCCGGGTTCTCCCATCCGAGCTCCCGCCCGAGCCGGGCGACGGGGCCGAAGCGCGGCTCCAGCATCGACTTGCCGATCATCCAGCTCACCGCGACAGGGGAGAGCATGAGCGGCAGGAGGAAGGCGACGCGGAAGAACCGCCGCGCCCGGATTTCGGAGTTCAGGAGAAGCGCGAGGCCGAAGGCGATGACGTATTCGACGAGGATCGCAAGCGTGTACCAGACCATGTTGCGGAGCGCGTTCCAGAAGAACGGGTCCCCCCACATCTGCACGATGTTGTCGAAGCCGTTGAAGCGCCGCCCGTCGGGCGAGGAGAGGTTCCAGTCCGAAAACGCGATGCCGAGCCCGAAGATCAGCGGAAAGACGACCATGGAGCCGACGAAGAAGGCCGCCGGCAGCACGAAGAGGAGCCGCTTCCCCGCCTCCCCCCGGATCAGCACCTGCGCCCAGCAGAAGGCCGTCATCCACAGGAGCCAGGCGTAGAGCGTGGGCCGCCAGGTCGTGAAGCCGAGATCGGCATGGCCGAGCGCCTGCATCGCCTGCGCCCCGGCCACGAGGAGGAGGATCGCCCCCGCCCCCCACATCGCCGCGCGCCCGAAACGCGCGCGGCGGGGCGAGAGCCCGTCGGGCTCCACGACATGGAGAAGGTCGCCCGATGCGCTCATCGCCGCCTTTCGGAAAGGGGCCGGGGGCGAGCCCGGCCCCGCCTGCGGTCAGAGGCCCAGAGACGCCTTGTAGAGCGCCACCTGGCTGTCCCGCCCGATCTGGTCCGTGATCTTCTCCCAGGCCGCCGCGATGGCGTCCGCCGTCTCCTGCGCGGAGCCGTATTGCCCGGCGAAGCCCTTGGCGAGCTCGTCCTCCGCCACCGAGTAATACTGGAAGATGCCGGGGATGCGGGGTTCGATCGCCGCGTTCGGGTGGTTGTAGCTGTCCGCGTTCGAGCCGAGATAATCCTCGACGAAGGCGCGGTCGTATCCCGCCTCCTCCCATTCCGCGAACTGGAAATGCGAGTTGCGATAGGGCTGGAAGCCCGAAGGATAGGCCGAGGTCCAGAGCGAGAGGTCCTTGCCGCCGAGATGCGCGGCGGCGGACCATGCGGCCTTCCGCTTCTTCTCGTCGCCCGAGACGCGGGAGGTGACGTAGATCCCCCAGCCGATATAGGCCATGTTCGGGGCCTCGTTATAGCCCTCCTCCCAGGCGCCCGTCTTCGAGTTCCAGACGCGGGTCGCGCCCGGGTTGATCCCGAAGCCGACCACGTCGCCCACCACCGAAGTGTCCGAGGTGCGGGCGGAGGAGCCCACGTCGCCCCACCACATCAGCATCGAGCCGGTGCCGGCGAGGAACTGGGAGAAGGCGGTCGTCCCCGGGTCGGCGTTGATCTGGTCCGCGGGGTAGACGCCGGGCGTCGCGATCAGGTCCATCACGTCCTGGATCGCCTGCACCCAGGCCGGGTTGTTCACGCGCGGCTTCATCGTCTCCGGGTCGAAGAGCCAGGCCGGGTCGTCCGGGTGCTTGGCGTAGGCCGCGGCGCGGTTCTCGAGGAAGTAGAAGCCGAAGCCGCCCCAGCCCTTCAGCGGGTCGAGATAGCCGTGGGCCGGCAGGCCGGTCAGCGGGTCCTCCTTGCCGACGAGGGCCTTGGAGGCGGCGTTGACCTCCTCCCAGGTCTTCGGCGGGGCGTCCATGCCGGAGATCGAGCCCGGCCCGAAATAATCCGTGCGGTAGGCGAAGGTGTGGCAGTCGCCGTCGATGGCGACGCGGTAGGTCTTGCCGTCCCAGGTGCCGACCGGCGCCTTCAGGTAGCCCACATAATCGTCCATCTCGATCATGTCGGCGACCCAGGAGGGCATCTCGTCGAGCAGGCCGCGGCCCGCCGTGTCGCCCTCGAAGGGCGCGCCCATCTCGAGGATGTCGAAATCGACCGTCCCCGTCGCGATCGACTGCTGGAGCCGGGCGTTGTAATCGGCCTGCGCGAGGTCGATCCAGTTGATCTTCGCGCCCGTGTACTCTTCCCAGGGCCGCAGGAAGCCGCGGAAGAGGAAGTTGTGCAGGTTCTGGTTGTTGAGCCCCATGAAGGTCAGCTCGACGCCCGCGAACTCGCCCGGCTGGACGGAGGCCTTCGTCCCCCCGAGGCAGAGCTCGCCGACCTTCCGCCAGTCCGCATCGGTCGGGGAGCCGCGGCCGACGCCGGGGATCTTCAGGATTTCCGCGCGGAGCCCGCCCTGCGCCCGCGCGAGCGAGGGGAGGCCGCCGAGCGCGGCGCCGGCGGCGAGGCAGGTCGCGCCCCGCAGCATTCCGCGGCGCGTCAGCCCGGCGCGCATGGCGTGTTCGTAGAGTTCGACTTTCATGGCGTCCTCCCTTGCGGCCGCCGCATCGACGGGCCGTCCTTTGATCTTGGGCGGGATCATTCCGCGCCGCGCCGCATCGAGTCAAGCGCCTGACATGTTAGCATGTTCGGATGATGGACAGGCCCCGCCCGCCGCGCTAACGCTTGCGAAAAGCCGCCCGAAGGCTCGAAAACCGATGGCGGGGAGGATGGATGGCCGAAGTCGAGATCCGGGGGCTGGTGAAGGCCTATGGCGCGCAGGCGGTCGTCCACGGCGTCGACATCGACATAGAGGACGGGCAGTTCGTCGTCCTCGTCGGGCCCTCGGGCTGCGGCAAGTCCACCCTCCTCCGCATGATCGCCGGGCTCGAGGCCGTGACGGGCGGGACGATCCGGATCGGCGGGCGGGTGGTGAACAACCTGCCCCCGGCGGAGCGGGACATCGCGATGGTGTTCCAGTCCTACGCGCTCTATCCGCACAAGACGGTGGCGGCGAACATGGGCTTTCCGCTGAAGATGCGGGGGATGCCGCGGGCCGAGATCGAGGAGCGGGTGGCGCGCGCTGCGGAGATTCTCGGGCTCACCCCCTATCTCTCCCGCTATCCCCGCGCGCTTTCCGGCGGGCAGCGGCAGCGCGTGGCGATGGGCCGGGCGATCGTCCGCGCCCCGCAGGTCTTCCTCTTCGACGAGCCGCTCTCCAATCTCGACGCGAAGCTGCGCGTGCAGATGCGGGCGGAGATAAGGGAGCTGCACCAGCGCCTCGCGACGACGACCGTCTACGTCACCCATGACCAGATCGAGGCGATGACGATGGCGGACCGCATCGTCGTCATGCGCGACGGCCGCATCGCGCAGGTCGGCGCGCCGCTCGACGTCTATGACCGGCCGGCGGACAGTTTCGTGGCCGGCTTCATCGGCAGCCCGTCGATGAACCTCCTCCCCGCCGTCGCGCTCGGCGGCGGGCGCGTGCGCGCGGCGGGCGCGGACCTCGCGGCGCCGGGCGCGGAGCGGCTCGCGCCCGGCGCGGCGGTGACCTTCGGCGTGAGGCCCGAACATCTCGACATCGCGCCGGAGGGGGCAGAGGGCGCCATCGAGGCCATTGTCGCCGTGGTGGAGCCCACCGGCTCCGAAACGCATCTCGTGGCGAGGGCGGAGGGCGCGGAGCTGACCGTCGTGGCGAGGGACCGTCTCTCCGTCGCCCCCGGCGCCCGGCTCCGCCTCGCGCCGCGGCCCGGCCTCGCGCATCTCTTCGACGCCGGAACCGGGCGGCGGATCGACTGACCAAGGGAGGGAGCCCATG
>JAUHWJ010000330.1 GCA_030424705.1 Alphaproteobacteria bacterium
CGCGCTCGCGACCGGCACCATCGCCGCCTCGTCGACGCTGGGCATTCTCATCCCGCCCTCGATCATGCTGGTGCTGATGGCGAACCTGCTGGCCGTTTCGGTCGGCAACCTCTTCATCGGGGCGATCCTGCCCGGCCTCATGCTCTCGGGCCTCTACTTCGCCTACATCATGACCGTCGCAGCGCTGAAGCCGTCCATCGCGCCCGCGATCAAACAGTCGGAAATCGACATGGCGCCGACAGGGCGGGGCAACCTCCTGCTCTTTCTCGGCATCTCGGCTCTCGCAGTGTTCGTCGCCTTCGAAGCGGAGTTCCTGCACGTCTACGACGCCTTCAACTGGCCGCTTCTCGCCTTCCTCGCCGTCTTCGTCGCCGCGATGCTGATCGGGAAGCGGGAGGGGAACACCCTCCTCGGCGGCATCCTGAAGGGGTTCGTGCCGCCGATCTTCCTGATCGTGATGGTTCTCGGCTCGATCTTCGCCGGCTGGGCGACGCCGACCGAGGCCGCGGGCGTCGGCGCCTTCGGCGCAATGATCCTCGCCTTCATCAACGGCTCGCTGTCGATGGAGGTGATGCGCGCCGTCGTCCACCGCACCGCGCTCACGACCGCCCTCATCTTCTTCATCTTCGTTGGCGCGACGGCGTTCGCCACCGTCTTCCGCAACGTCTATGGCGAGGATCTGATCATCGAGCTCATCGAGTGGCTGGACCTTACGCCCTGGCCTCTCCTCTTCGTGCTGATGGGCGCGATCTTCCTGATGGGCTTCTTCTTCGACTTCCTGGAGATCACGCTCATCATCCTTCCGGTCTTCGCGCCGGTGATCAAGCTGCTCGCCCCGGCCTTCGCCGGCCATCTCGGCTATGCGGACCCGACCAACGCGGCGCAACTGGCGGAAGTGCAAGCGCAAGTGATCTACTGGTTCGCGATCCTCGTGGCCGTGAACCTGCAAACGAGCTTCCTCACGCCACCCTTCGGCTTCGCGCTCTTCTACATGAAGGGGGTGGCGCCGAAGACGGTGAAGATGCAGGAGATCTACGCAGGCATCATCCCCTTCGTGATCCTGCAGCTGATCGGGCTCGCGCTTGTGCTAGAATTCCCGGGCCTTGCGCTATGGCTCCCATCGCTCGTCTTCGAATGACGGCGTGAAGCTGTTTCCGTTCTGACCGGCCGCGTCGGAACGGAAACCAGACCAGACAGGCGTTTCGCATGTTCCGCCCGGGCCGGTGATCGGCCCGGGCGGAATGCGTTTCAGCCGAGCACGGCGGTCGCCTGCACCTCGATCCGCATGCCGGGCGCCACCAGCCCGGCGACGATCAGCGTCGCGCGGTTCGGCCAGGGGGGAGAGAAGACGCGCCGCCAGGCTTCATCGACCGGGGCCATGTCCGCGATGTCGAGGATGTAGACCGTCGCCTGCACCACGCTCTCCGCCGTCCCGCCCGCCGCCTCGACCGCCCGGACGAGATTGGCGAGCGTCAGCGCCGCCTGTTCCTCGATCCCGGCCTGAAGGATCTTCCCCTCAGGCGTCACCGGCCCGTGCGTCGTGTAGAGCACGCCCCCCGCGCGGATCGCCCAGGAGAAGGGCTGGCCGAAATCCGGCAGTCCGCAGTCGATCTCTTCCTTCATCGCCCTCACCTCCAGACATGGCCGAAGACGAGCCCGAAGGCCCCCGGCGCGATGCGCGCGTTCCCCCGCCGCGCGCCGCGGAGCCAGAGCCGCCCGTGCACCTCCGCGCCCGCAAAATCCGCCTCCGCCGCGAGCGCCGCATCCTGCAGCCAGAGCCCGCCGAGCCATTCCGCGCCCGAAAAATCCGCCGCGCCCGCGAAAGCCGCCGCCTCGAAGGAGACGTTGCCATAGGCGACCGATCCGGCGAAGGACGCCGCGCCGCCGAACCGCGCCCGGTCGAACCGCCCGATGCCGCGGAACTCCGCGCCAGAGAAATCCGCCCCGGCGGCGAACTCCGAATCCTCGAAGCGCGCGTCCACCATGAAGGAAGCGCCGGAGAAATCCGCCCCCGCCTCAAACCGCGCCCCCGCGAAGACCGAAACGCCGTCGAACCGCGCCCCTCGCGCGTTCACCGGCCCCGCGAAGATGGCTCCCGAAAGGTCGAACCCGGTCAGCGCCAGCCCCGAAAGGTCGAGCGCGCCCTCGATCCGCGCGCCGCGAAGCTCCGCGCAATCGCCATGCCGCCAGGGCCGGGCGAGCGCCTCGCGGAGCGCGTCCGGCGTCACGCCGCTTCCCCGAGCCTGCCTTCCGCGAGCGCGATCGCCTCCTCCGCCCAGGGGAAGGCGAGATCCTCCGCGAGGTCGGGGCCGGAGGCGTCATGCGCCACGCGCTCGCCGATCTGCGTCGCGCCATGCGCGATCATCAGCGCGGCGAGCGTCTTGCCGCCGCCGTTGAACGTCTCGTGATACTCGCTGTCGCCAAGGCCGAAGATCGCGAAATGGATGCCCTTGAGGTCCGGCCTCTCCGCCGCCATCCGCGCCGCGAAGGGCTGCGCCGAGGCCGGAAGCTCGCCGTCGCCATAGGTCGAAGTGATGAGGAGATAGAGCGCGCCGGGCTCGAACTCCCCCGGCGCATGGTCGGAAAGGTTGTGGCAGGAGACGTCATGCGCGCCGCCGATCTCCGCCGCCACATCCTCGGCCAGCATCTCGGCGTTGCCCGTCTCCGTCCCGTAGAGCACGACGATCTTCATGGCGAAACCTCCTCTCCGGCCGCGAGCGCGCGCATCGCCCCCCGGTCCCCGATCTTCGCGCGGCATCGCCCCGAAGGGGCCCCCGCGCGCTCCGCGGCGTCGATCCGCCGCCAGCCTTCATAGTCCACCGCGCCCGGCGGCGGCGGCGGCGCGGCGCGGCCCGGGCCGAGATCGGAGAGGATCAGCGCCGCGACCTCCTGCGCCTCCGCCCGGTTCTCCGGGATCGTGCCGCGCGGCCCCCGCCTAAACCAGCCCGCGGCGTAGAGCCCAGGCGCGATCCGCCCCCGCCCCGCATCCTCGGCCCCCGCGAGCAGCGCATCGCGGCCAAGGTTATCCCCCGCCTCGAAGCCGATGGCCGTCACCACCGCATCGCAGCCGATGGCCTCGCCCGAAGCGAGCCGGAGGGCGGAGACGCGCCCCTCCCCCTCTATCGCGGCGGGAACGGCGCCGAAGCGGAAGACGAGCCGCTTCGGCCCCGCCCCCTGCCTCACTACCGCGCGGAGCGCCTCGACCGCCGGCCCCTCGCCCACCGCCTCCGCCTCGATGCGGAGGCCGGCGAGGCGTCCCAGCTCCTTCACCATCACCGCGTCGAACTTCGCCGCCGAGGCCGGCCCGCGGGCGAGGAGCGTGATCTCCTCGACTCCGCCCGTCGCGATCCACCCCGCGGCGCGGGCCGAAAGGTCGGAACCCTCCAGCTCCTCCGGCCCCTTTGCCAACAGCCGCACGATGTCGATGGCGACATTCCCCGCGCCGACCACCACAACCCGCTTCCCCAGCGGGCCCGGCTCCGCCGCGTCCGGATGATCGTTCAGGAAGCGGGTGACGGCGCCCGACCCCATCACGCCCGCAAGCTCCTCCCCCGGAACGCCCAGCCGCCGGTCCTCCGAAAGCCCGGCGGTGAGCGCCACGGCGTCATAGCGCGCCCGCAGCGCGTCCAGCCCGATATCCCGCCCGATCTCGACATCGCCGAAGAACCGCGCGCCCTGCCGCTCGAAGAGCCGCTCGAACTGCCGGATGATCGACTTCGTCCCCTGATGATCCGCCGCCACGCCATAGCGGACGAGGCCATAGGGAACCGGCAGCCGGTCATAGAGATCGACGCAGAGATCGGGCCG
>JAUHWJ010000331.1 GCA_030424705.1 Alphaproteobacteria bacterium
GAAGCCGAGCGCAGCGAGCCCCGCCGCCGCCGCCGCCGCACGCGCCGGGGCGAGGCGGAGCCCGGCGAACGCCGCCAGGGCGGCGAAGAGCGCGGCGAGCGCGGCGTCGAGCGCCGGCGGCGTCGGCTCGGGCGCCCAGCCGGAGAGGACGGCGTCCGCCGCCGCGGCGTGGAGGAAGACGCCCGGCAGGTCCCCGCCCGGCCCGCGCACGGGCGGCGGGGCAAGGGCGCAGGGGTCGCCCGGCGGCTCCGGCGCAGCTTCGGACGTGGGAAAGAACCTGTCCGGCGCGCGGAACCGGTCCTCCCCCGGCAGCGCGCCGCCGACGAGCACGACCCGGCCGCCGAAGAAGGCGGCGAGCGCCGCGCTTCCGCCCGCCTCGCCGCAGGCCAGCACGTCCGAAAGCCGGGCGGCCGGCAGCGTATCGAGCGGCGCGGGCGGGATGATATTCAGCGTTCGCGGCGCATCGCCCGCCCCGGTCAGCGCGCCGGAGAGGGTGGGCGCGAGGCCGCCCTCCGCCGTGCGAAAGGCGGTCCGGACCCGGCGCACCACGCCGTCCGGCTCCGTCTCGATGTCGACATGGGCGAGGCCGGCGCCGCCCGCCATCAGCGCGAAGCGGCGGGCGGGGGCGAGCGCCGCGCTCCGGCCGATCGCCAGCCGCCCCGCGCGCCCCTCTTGGCGCAGGAGCTGGAGGAAGGCGTCGTCATGCCGGGCGAGCGGCGCCTCGTCCCCGATCCGGAAGGCGGCGGAGTCAAAGGCGAAGATGAAGTCGAAGCCGACCGAGACTGCGCCGTTTGCGAGCGCCGTTTCCGCCAGACCGGCCCAGACGGGGGACATCAGCGCCCGTGGCGTCGCTTCGAGGCGGGGGTCGGCGGCGCTCGCCTCGTCGAGGAGGACGAGCGCGACCTGCGGCGCCGTGAAGCCGCCGGGCGCGACAAGAGCGCGGAGCGCCGCCGCGCCGTCCCCCACCGCGCCGTCGAGCGCCGTGGGCGGCGCGAGCGCTGCGAGCCCGCCGCCCGCCGCCGCCGCGACGAGGACGGCGAGGAGGCGGCGCAGCGGCCTCAAGGCCGGCTCAGGGCTGGACGATGGTGACGCCGGCCGCGGGGGAGACAGCGGCGGGCGCACGCCGCGTTACGCCGCCGCCGGTGAAGGCGATGTCGTATTCCGCCCCCGCCTCCAGCGACGGGAGGCCGGCCGGCCAGCGCGCGATGCCGCCCCGCACATCCATCGCGCCGACGACTGCGCCGCCCCGCTCCACCGCAATCTCGGTGAGACCCTCCCCGAGCACGACGAAGAAGGGGCGGGCGTTGACGACCGTCCGCTCCTCCCCGCCGCGGAGGACAACGGAGGCCGCCGCGTCCGGCGCCTCGGCCAGGGCGACCTTGCGCGGGCATTCGATCTCGGTCTCCGCCACGATCTCCGCCCCGCCGGTCGCACCGAGCGGGCCGATGGCGACCTCTCCGCCGCGGAAATGGCTTTCCACGCAGCTGGCGTAGTGAATGACGATCAGCTCGGCCGTTTCGTCGAGCGTGAAGGTCGCGCCCTCCTCGGCTTCCGTGAGGGCCAGAGCCGGCGGGATGATCGCGCCGCGACTGTCGACGATGAGAGCCATCGGCGCGGCCGTCGCTGCACCCGCCGCGAGCAGGGCGGCGAGGCCGAATGCTGGGCCGCAAAAGGTCAACGCCATGAGAAACCGCCCGCCCTGTCGTTGCGCCGGACGCAAGACTAGGCCGGCGGAGCCCCCCGCCGCAAGTGACCCCCGTCACGCCCCGACGGGGGCGAGGCGCGGCCGGTCACTCGGCCGCGGCGTCCTTGAGCGGACGATAGTTCGTCTTCTCGACGATGCGCGCGGACTTCCCGCGGCGGTCGCGGAGGTAGTAGAGCTTCGCGCGGCGCACCTTGCCGCGGCGGACCACCTCGATCGAGTCGATGGCGGGCGAGTGCAGCGGGAAGACGCGCTCCACGCCCTCGCCGAAGCTGATCTTGCGGACAGTGAAGGAGGCGCCGAGGGTCATCCCGCCCTTGCGGCCGATGCAGACGCCCTCATAGGCTTGGACGCGGCTGCGCGTCCCTTCCGTCACCTTCACGCCGACGCGGATCACGTCGCCCGGCGCGAAATCGGGGATCTTCTTGCCAAGCTCGGCGATGTGCTCGGCTTCGAGCTGCTGCAGCAGGTTCATCGTTTCAGTCCTTCTCAAGCCCGCCTGTTTCGGCGGTGGTGTGCGCACCCGATTGCTCTGTCCTCGCATCCGGGTCCGCAGCGGAGGCCTTCGCCTCATGCGCCCGCCAGAGATCTGGGCGACGTTCCTTCGTCAGCGCCTCGCTCTGTTCGGCTCGCCATGCGGCGATCCGGGCGTGATGGCCGGAGAGCAGGACCTCCGGTATCGCGCGCCCTTCCCAGAGCTGCGGCTTCGTGTAGTGCGGCGCTTCGAGAAGCCCCGCCGAAAAGCTTTCCTCGGCCACGCTGTCGGCGTTTCCGAGGACGCGGGGTATAAGCCGAACCGTGGCGTCGATCAACGCCATTGCGGCGATTTCGCCGCCCGTCATCACGAAATCACCGAGCGAAACCTCCTCGACGCCCCGCCCCTCGATCAGCCGCTCGTCGATCCCCTCGAACCGGCCGCAGATCAGCGTCACGCCCTCGCAGGCGGCGAATCGCCTCGCCATGGCTTGGTCGAAGGGTTTGCCGCGCGGCGAGAGATAGACGAGCGGCCATCTCGCCCGTTCGGCGGGCGCGCCGCGCAACGCCTCGTCGACCGCCGCGGCGGCGATGTCGGCGCGGAGCACCATGCCGGGCCCGCCGCCCGCCGGCGGCGCGTCCACGTTGCGATGCCGCCCCTCGCCGAAGCGGCGCAGGTCAAGCGTCGTGAGGTTCCAGAGCCCCGTCTTCAGCGCCTGGCCGAGCAGCGAGGCGCCGAGCGGGCCGGGGAATAGCTCGGGGAAGAGCGTGACGATCCGCGCCGTCCACGCGCCCTTCACCTCCGCCTCCTCCATCAGAGCCCGCGGCTTCAGCGTCACGCGCGGCGCAATCCGGCCGTGGGAGCGTGAGGGCGGCTCACTCATCCGGAGCCCCTTCGACGATGATCTCCTCCGGCGGGTCGATCACCACGCGCCTCGCCGCGATGTCCACGGTCGGAACCGCCTCCCGCGTGAACGGCACGAGGAGCGGCGGCGCGGGCGGGCGGGCGATCTCGAGGAAATCGCCGCCGCCGTGATTCTCGACTGACCGCACGCGCCCGAGCGGCGCGCCGCCCGTATCCACGGCGTCGAGCCCGATCAGGTCCGCATGATAGAACTCGTCATCCGGCAGCGCGGGCAGGCGGGAGCGCGGGGCGTGCAGCCGCAGGCCCCGCAGCGCCTCCGCCTGCTCCCGCGTCGCGACGCCGCCGAGCCGCGCGGCGAAGCCGCCGGAGACGGGCCGCGTGATGCGGATCGTGAAGCTCCGCGCCCCGTCTTCCGTCAGGAGCGGGGCGTAGCGGGCGATATCCTCCGGCTCGGCGCAGAAGGACTTGATCCGCGCCTCGCCATGGACGCCGAAGGCGCCGGCGACGGCGCCGACGCAGATCAGGTCATCCGGCCCGCCGGGCACGCGGCGTCACTCCGCCGGCGCCTCGGCCGCGGCGGCGGCCTTGTCGGCCTTCTCCTTCGCGCGCTCCACCGCCTTCTGGCCCGGCTTCGCCTTCTCGGGGTTGTTGCGGACGGTCTTCTCCACCGCGCCGGCGGCTTCGAGGAAGCGGCGGATACGGTCGGTCGGCTGGGCGCCCTGGCCGATCAGCTCCATGATCCGCTCGACATTCATCT
>JAUHWJ010000332.1 GCA_030424705.1 Alphaproteobacteria bacterium
CGGGAGGCGGGTTCGGCGAGGCGGCGGGCGATTTCCGGCCCGTCGCCGCGCAGCTTGTCGGCGCGGTCCAGAAAACTGCCCGCGAAGGTGACTTCGGATTCGGGGATCATGGCCGGAGAATGCGACGGCGGCGCGGCCCGCGCAATCGCCCGAAGCCGGAAAACGGCTCTGGACAGGCCGGGCCTGCGCCTGTATCCACCGCGCGTCGCGCAAGCGGCGGCCCGTTCCGGCGTAGCTCAGTGGTAGAGCATCCGACTGTTAATCGGACGGCCGTAGGTTCGAATCCTACCGCCGGAGCCAGGCCCCCCGATCCCGAACTATGGAAACTGCGCCCGCCCCCGGTTCCGGGAACGGGCGCGATGCGACCTCAGCCCGAGAGCGCCTCGTCGCAGCGGCCGCAGACGGCCTCATGCGCATGAAGCCCGACATCGGGCAGCACCTTCCAGCAGCGCGCGCATTTCGCGCCCTCCGCCAAAGCGGGAACCACCGAGACGCCCGCCACGTCGTCGAGCCGGAAGGCGCCCTCCGGCCCCTCCCCCGCCTCGATCCGGAGCGCGGAGACGATGCAGAGATCGGCGAAATCCACGCTCTCCAGCGCGGCCTTCAGCGCCGGATCGGAGACGTAGACGACCGGCGCCGCCTCCAGCGAGGCGCCGATCCGCTTCTCCCGCCGCTCCACCTCCAGCGCGCCGGTGACGACGCGGCGGGCGCGGCGCACGCCCTCCCATTTCTTCGCGAGCGCCTCGTCCCGCCAGTCCGGCGTCGCCGGGAAGTCCTGAAGGTGGACCGACTCCTCCTCGCCCGGATAGCGGGTGAGCCAGACCTCCTCCATCGTGAAGACGAGGACGGGCGCGAGCCAGGTCGTCAGCCGGTGGAAGATCAGGTCCAGCACGGTGCGCGCCGCGCGGCGGCGGAGCGAGGAAGGCGCGTCGCAATAGAGAGCATCCTTCCGGATGTCGAAATAGATCGCGGAAAGGTCCACCGTCGCGAACTGGAAGAGCCTGGAGAAGACGCCGGCGAAATCGTATTCGCCGTAGCCCTTCCGCACCGCCTCATCCAGCTCCGCCAGCCGGTGCAGCACCCAGCGCTCCAGCTCCGGCATCTTCGCCGGCTCGACCCGCTCCGCCTCGGAGAACCCTTCGAGATTGGCGAGGAGGAAACGCATCGTGTTGCGGAGCCGGCGATACCCATCCGCCGTGCCCTTCAGGATCTTCGGGCCGATCCGCTGGTCCGCCATATAGTCGGCCTGCGCGACCCAGAGGCGGAGGATGTCCGCCCCGTACTCGTCGATCACCGCCTGCGGCGCGACGACATTGCCGAGCGACTTGGACATTTTCTGCCCCTTGTCGTCCAGCGTGAAGCCGTGCGTCACCACGGCGCGATAGGGCGCGCGGCCCATCGTGCCGCAGCCCTGCAGGAGCGAGGAATGGAACCAGCCGCGATGCTGGTCCGTCCCCTCCATGTAGACGTCCGCGATCCCGTCCTCCGTCCCGTCCGCGCGGTCGCGAAGGACGAAGGCGTGGGTGGAGCCGCTGTCGAACCAGACGTCGAGAATGTCGTCCACCTTCTCCCATTCGTCGGGGTTCACGCCCTCGATCCCGCCGAGGAAACGCTGCTTCGCCCCCTCCGCGAACCAGGCGTCCGCCCCTTCCGCGCGGAAGGCGGCCTCGATCCGGCCGTTGACCTGCTCGTTCCGCAGAACTTCGACGACGCCCGGCGCCGTCTCCCGCCTGAAGCAGGTGAGCGGCACGCCCCAGGCGCGCTGGCGGGAGAGCACCCAGTCGGGCCGCGCCTCGATCATCGAGCGGAGGCGGTTCTTGCCCGTGGCGGGGTAGAAGCTCACCAGCCGGTCGATGGAGGCCAGCGCCCGCTGGCGGATCGTGGTTCCGTATTCGTTGTGGTCGTCCTCAAGCGTCCGGTCGATGGCGGCGAACCATTGCGGGGTGTTGCGGAAGATCAGCGGCGCCTTGGAGCGCCAGCTATGCGGATAGGAATGGCGCACCGAGCCCTTGGCGAAAAGCGCGCCGACCTCGGCCAGCTTCCTGATGACGGCGACGTTGGCCCCCGCCTCCTTGCCCTCAGCGTCGAAGATCACCTGCCCGCCGAAGAACGGCAGATCGGCGCGGAAGGAGCCGTCTTCGAGGACATTGTGGGTCATCGGCAGGCCGTGCTTCACGCCGATATTGTAGTCGTCCGCGCCGTGGGACGGGGCGGTGTGGACGAAGCCTGTCCACGCCTCATCCGTCACATGGTCGCCGGGGAGCATCGGCACGTCGAAATCCCACTCGCCCGACGCGCCTTCGGCGCCGCGGAGCGGGTGGGCGCAGGTGAGGGCGGACAGCTCCTCGGAGGTTACGGCGCGGACCTTCTCATAGGCCGCGACCTTCGCCTTCTCGAAACAGTCGGCGGCTAGACGGTCGGCCAGAAGGAGGAGATCGCCATTCGCGGCCTTCGCCTCCTCGCCCGCCTCGGTGACGCGGTAGAGACCGTAGGAGAGTAGCGGATTGAAGCAGATCGCGCGGTTCTGCGGGATGGTCCAGGGCGTGGTCGTCCAGATTACCACGCTGGCGGAACGAAGGTCGCGACGGTCGGCCATCTGACTTGCGACGCTCGGATTTCCTCCGCCCGCACCGTAGATCGAGGACGCCTTTGTCACCGGAAACCGCACCCAGACCGTATGGCTCTTGTGCTCGTGATACTCGACCTCGGCCTCGGCCAGCGCCGTCTTCTCGACGACGGACCACATGACCGGCTTCGAGCCCTGATAGAGGCTCCCGTTCATCACGAACTTCATGAACTCGGCGGCGATGGTCGCCTCCGCCGCGTAGTCCATCGTGAGATAGGGGTTCTCCCAGTCCCCGATCACGCCGAGACGCTTGAACTCCGTGCGCTGCACGTCGATCCAGCCTTCGGCGAATTTCCGGCACTCGGCGCGAAGCTCGTTGATCGGCACCGCGTCCTTGTCCAGCCCCTTCGCGCGATAGGCTTCCTCGATCTTCCATTCGATGGGGAGGCCGTGGCAGTCCCACCCCGGCACATAGCGGCTGTCATGCCCCATCATCTGGCGGGAGCGGACGATCATGTCCTTGATCGTCTTGTTCAGCGCGTGGCCGATATGGAGATGGCCGTTGGCGTAGGGCGGGCCGTCATGCAGGGTGAATTGCTTGCGGCCCTGCTTGGCCCGGAGGCGGGCGTAGATGTCCAGCCGCTCCCACCGCGCCAGCCATTCCGGCTCGCGCTGGGGCAGGCCGGCGCGCATCGGGAATTCGGTTTCGGGGAGGAGCAGCGTGTCCTTGTAGTCGGGCGCGGCGGGCGCGGTCGTCTCGGCGTCCATGTCGGTCATCCGTGATGGGGGAAGGGGCGTGCGGATACCCGGCGCTCCCTCAGCGGGGCGCCGGGCCGGTAATTCGCAGGATGGCCCGACCCGTGATCATGCGGGCTCCATACCAGCGCAGGGCGGCGCGGTCCATGGCTGTGGGGCGGTGCGCCGAGCCGCCGCGTCGGTTGAAGACCGGGCCGTGACCGCCGCAGCGGGCGCGGGCGGATCAGCCGCGTGTCTGATCCGCCGGCGCTCATTGCGCCGGTCCGCATCAAGACGACGTGAGGGCTCACGCCTCCCATGCGCGTTCCGTCACGCTCCGGCCATCCCCGTCCTTGCGACGGAAGCGCCGGGCCCCGACGTGAGAGGCGCAGGCAACAGGAGGAAGACGCGATGTTGAAGCCCCTTCTCGCCGGCGCCGTGGCGCTCGGCCTGATGATCGGAGCCGCGCCGCAAAAGGCCGCGGCGGACGGAGACGA
>JAUHWJ010000333.1 GCA_030424705.1 Alphaproteobacteria bacterium
GGTCCGACGCCTGCGTCGCCCCGGTGATGGACTGGGAGGAGGCGCCGGCGCATCCGCAGATGGCGGCGCGCGGCGTGCTCGCCCCGGTCGGCGGCGTGATGCAGGCGGCGCCCGCCCCCCGCTTCGCCCGAACCCCCGCCGCCCAGCCCCGCCCGCCCCGCGCGCCGGGCGCGGATACGGAGGCGGTGCTGCGCGAGGTGGGACTGGCGTGAGAGGAAAGCGGCTCCCGGTATGCGTGCGCTCTCCATGCCTGTCCCGGCCTCGAAAAGCATCTCTCCAGTGGAGAGATGCCGAGGCCGTCGCCTGGAGGCGCAAGCCGCAGGGCGAGGGGCGCCAAGCCGCCGCGTCGGTTGAAGATCAGGCCGTGACCGCCGCGGTGGGCGCGGGCTGATCTGCCGCGGGTCAGATCAGCCGGGCGCTCGCGGAAACGGTCCCAGGCAGGTTGGCCGAATGGAGTTCGTGGAGGGGTTAAATTCGACCTCTCTGGGATGACCGCCCCGCTCCGCTTGCCGGCGCGCCCGCCCTCGGCTAGAGGAAACCCCATGAGCCGGCGCGCGGAAATCGACGACAGGAAGCGGCTGCCCTGGCGGTTCTTCGCCGGGTTCGCGCGGCGCGCACGCGCCTCCTGAACCGGGCCCGCACCAGAACGCCAGCCTGCCGATTCACCGATGGGAGAGACCCATGCCCGCGCCGAAGACCCTCTATGACAAGATCTGGGACGCCCACCTCGCCCATGAGGCGGAGGACGGCACCTGCCTCCTCTACATCGACCGCCACCTCGTCCATGAGGTGACGAGCCCGCAGGCCTTCGAAGGGCTGCGCATGACGGGCCGCAAGGTCCGCCAGCCGGGCATGACCGTCGCCGTGCCGGACCACAACGTGCCGACGACGAACCGCGCCGGCGGCATCGACGACGAGGAAAGCCGCATCCAGGTCGAGACGCTGAAGGCGAACGCCGAGGAATTCGGGATCACCTATTACGACGTGACCGACATCCGGCAGGGCATCGTCCACATCATCGGCCCGGAACTCGGCTGGACCCTGCCGGGCATGACCATCGTCTGCGGCGACAGCCATACCGCGACGCACGGCGCCTTCGGCGCGCTTGCGCACGGCATCGGCACCTCCGAGGTCGAGCATGTGCTGGCGACGCAGACGCTGATCCAGAAGAAGTCGAAGAACATGAAGGTGGAGGTGACGGGCTCCCTCCCCCTCGGCGTCACGGCGAAGGACATCACCCTCTCCATCATCGGCGCGACCGGGACGGCGGGCGGCACCGGCCATGTGATCGAATATTGCGGGCAGGCGATCCGCGAGCTTTCGATGGAAGGGCGGATGACCGTCTGCAACATGGCGATCGAGGGCGGCGCCCGCGCCGGCCTCATCGCGCCGGACGAGAAGACCTTCGACTACGTGAAGGGCCGCCCGCACGCGCCGAAAGGCGCCGCCTACGAGATGGCGGTGGCCGAGTGGCGCAAGCTCTTCTCCGACGAGGGCGCGCATTTCGACAAGGTGCTGACGCTCAGGGGCGAGGACATCGCGCCCGTCGTCACCTGGGGCACCTCGCCGGAGGACGTTCTGCCGATCACCGCCGTGGTGCCCGACCCGAAGAGCTTCGCCGACCCGGGCAAGCAGGCCGCCGCGGCGCGGAGCCTCGAATATATGGGCCTCACGCCCGGCATGGCGCTCCGCGACGTTCCGATCGACACGGTCTTCATCGGCTCCTGCACCAACGGGCGGATCGAGGACCTGCGGGCGGTGGCGAAGGTCGTCGAGGGCAAGAAGATCAAGTCCGGCCTCCGCGCCATGATCGTCCCCGGCTCCGGCCTCGTGAAGGCGATGGCGGAGGAGGAGGGGATCGCGGACATCCTGAAGGCCGCGGGCTTCGACTGGCGCGAGCCCGGCTGCTCCATGTGCCTCGCCATGAACGCCGACAAGCTGGAGCCGGGCGAGCGCTGCGCCTCCACCTCGAACCGCAATTTCGAGGGGCGGCAGGGCCGCGGCGGGCGCACCCACCTGATGAGCCCGGCCATGGCCGCCGCGGCGGCGCTGACCGGGCGGCTCGCGGACGTGCGGGAGCTCTGAACAGCCCGCCCGCCCCGCCGATGCGCGGGGCGGGCGCGTGGTTAATCAACCGTTGCGATTCTCACGGCGCCGTGTAACGCTGGCGGTGTGTTTGTGGGGCTCGGGCGGACCGCGTGAATCGCGGAGTGTGCCAGTATCGCCCGCTCCCCTCGCTCAACGATGGGGACGAAATCATGAAAACGACGATTGTCGCCGCGCTCGCGGCGTCCTTGGCCTTTGCGGGCGCCGCACAGGCGGCGCCGCTGCTCTTCGACCAGAACGTGACGCCGGACGTCATCTTCGGCTCCGGCAACGCCAATGGCGGGTTCACGGTCGACCGGTCGAACGGCGTCGAGATCGGGCTTCGCGGCAAGGTGCGGTTCAACGCGTCGAACCAGCCCGAGAACACGTTCAACTCGAACGGCGCCGGGACCTACTCGTTCGACACGGGCGCGCCCTCCCCGGGCTTTGGCTTCGCGCCGAACAACCCGCAGGCCGCGAAGTGGAACTTCGAGTGGTCGATCAACACGGATTTCGACGGGTCGACCGGCCTCTCGCTGGACGATCTCGACTATCAGTTCGCGATCGACGGGGACCCGGGCGCAGGAACGAGCATCGACGTGTTCTTCGACCCGATCAACAGCTTCACCGTCGCGGACCATGCGATCGGGAACAACACGACGGGCAACGGCGGCGGCTCCAAGGCGACCGACGAGGCGAGCTACAGCGCGCTCATCGGGTCGAACAATGTCGCGCAGAATTCCGTCAACTTCCTCTTCCTCGTCGGCTTGCTGCCGCAGCTTTCGTCCTTCGATCCGAACGAGCGGGGCCTCTACACGATCACGCTCAGCGCCTTCGCCAAGGGAACGAGCGATCTTCTCGCCTCGTCGACGATCAACGTCCAGGTCGGAGCCGTGCCGCTGCCGGCGACGCTCCCGCTCCTTCTCGGCGCGCTCGGCGCCGTCGCCTTCATCCGGCGGAAGCGGGCCTGAAGCACTCTCCGGCCCGTTGACAGACGGGCCGGAACCCGGCCCTCTCCCGCCCGAGGGAGAGGGCCATGACCACATCGAGACTGCCGGGATTCCACAACCTGTCGCGCGCCGAACGGCTCGAGGCCGTGGCGAAGGCCGCGGGGCTCGACGCAGCCGAGGTCGCGCGCTTCGCCGCCGCCTCCGAGGCGGAGGGCGAGCTGGCGGATCATCTCTCCGAGAACGTGATCGGCGTGATGGCGGTGCCGCTCGGCGTCGCCACCAACCTGATCGTGGACGGGGAGGAAGCGCTCGTCCCCATGGCGACTGAGGAGAGCTCCGTCATCGCCGCCGTCTGCAACGGGGCGAAGGCCTGCCGCGCCGCGGGCGGCGTCTTCACCTCGGCGGATGCGCCGCGGATGATCGCGCAGGTGCAGGTGATCGGCCTTTCCGACCCGCTCGCCGCCCGCGCCAAGCTCTTCGAGCGGGAGGCGGAGATCGGCGCGCTCTGCGACCAGTGCGACCCGATGCTCGTCTCCCTCGGCGGCGGATTCCGGGGGATCGAGGCGCGGGTCGCGGGCGAGTTCCTCATCCTCCACCTGATCGTGGACGTGCGGGACGCGATGGGGGCCAACGCCGTCAACACGATGGCGGAGCGGCTCGCGCCGCATGTCGAGCGCTGGACGGGCGGGCGCGTCGGGCTGCGCATCCTCTCCAACCTCGCGGACCGGCGGCTGGTGCGGGCCCGTGCGG
>JAUHWJ010000334.1 GCA_030424705.1 Alphaproteobacteria bacterium
GACGATGATGACGAGGATAAGGACGAGGAACCCCGCCCCCGCGATCCCGCCCGCAAGGTAAAGTCCGTCCAGCAAGCGCCTGACAGCCCGCGCCATCGCCATCCCCTTTCGTGAAGCGCCCCCTCCCGGTCGGGAGGGGGCGAAGGGCCCCTGCCCCCTTACTGCGCCTTGTACGCTTCGAGCAGCGCGGCGCCCTTGTCGCCGGCCGCCGCCTCCCAATCCGCCGCCATCACGGCGCCGACCTCGGTGAGCCCAGCCTTCAGCGCCTCGGACGGGGCCGAGACCTTCATGCCGTTCTCAGCCAGAGTCTTCAGATAGCCGCCCGCGAGCGCGGCGGAGGTCGCCGTGCCTTCGGCCTGCGCCTCGGCGCCGGCGGAGAGGAGGCAGTCGCGGCTCTTCTGGTCCAGCGCCTCGAAGGCGTCCTTGTTGGCGAAGACGGTGTTACGCGGCAGCCAGGCCTGCGTGTCATAGAAATGCGTCAGCTGCTCCCAGACCTTGCTGTCCACGCCCGTCGAGCCCGAGGAGATAAAGGCCTCCGCGACGCCCGTCGCCAGCGCCTGCGTCAGCTCCGCCGCCTCGACCTGGACGGGAAGCATCTTCGTCAGCTCGGCCAGCTTCGCGGTCGCCGCATTGTAGGCGCGGAACTTGGTTCCGGCCATATCGTCAATGCTTTCCACCTCTTTCTTGAAGTAGAATCCCTGCGGCGGCCACGGCACGGAATAGAGCAGAACGAGGTTCTGCTCCGCCAGCGCCTCGCCGATCGCGTCCTTCGTCGCGGCCCAGAGCTTGTCGCTCTGCTCGTAGGAAGTGGCGAGGAAGGGCACGCTGTCCACGCCGAAGAGCGGGTCCTCGTTCGCATGGGCGGAGAGGAGCCGTTCGCCGATCGGGGCCTGCCCGGTCTGCACGGCGCGCTTGATGTCCGCACCGCCGAAGAGCGAACCGCCGGCATGGATGGTGATGGTCAGCGCGCCGCCGGTGCAGGCGGCGACCTTCTCGGCGAAGAGCTTGCCGTTCTGGCTGTGGAAGTTGGAATCGGGATAGGCCATCGGCATGTCCCAGTTTTCCGCCGCGGCGGGGGCGGCGATCAGGGCCGCGAAGGCGGCGAGTTTCATCGGCTTCATCTGTCAGTCCTCCTGTTGGTTTTCATGCATGCATTCTTGCGGGCCGGTCGGGCGCGAAAGGGGAGAGATCCACGTTCGGCCGCTCCCCCGTGATGAGCCCGGCGAGCCAGCGGCCCGTCTTCGGCCCCCCGGTGAGGCCGACATGCTGGTGGCCATAGCCGAGCCAGACGTTCGCCGCTGAGGGCGCCCGCCCGATCACCGGCAGGCTGTCCGCCGTCGCCGGTCGATGCCCCATCCAGCGGTCGATCCGCTCATAGCGAAGGTCTGGGAAGGCGGCCTTCGCCTTCGCCTCGATCAGCCGGAAAGGCGCCTCCGACGGGCCGGCCTTCAGCCCGCCGAATTCCACGACGCCGGCGCAGCGCAGCCGCCCCTCCATCGGGGTCGCGAGGAACTTGCCCGAGGCGACCATCACCGGCGCGCTCGGCATGTAGGAGGGCGAGACAAACTCGATGTGATAACCCCGCTCGGATTCGAGCGGCATCGAAACGCCGAGTCGCTTCGCGAGAGGGCCGGACCATGCTCCGGCCGTGACGACGAGATGATCCGCCGCGATCTCGCCGCGGTCCGTGACCAGCGCCGCCGCCTCGCCCCCCTCCATCCGGATGTCGGAGACCGAGGCGACCACCGCCTCGCCCCCCTGCCCCGTGAAATGCGCATGGAGCGCATGGGCGTAGGCGCCCGGGTCCGAAATCCGCCCGTGGCCCGGGCAGCGCACGGCGAAGCCGAACCGGCCGGCGAGCGCCGGGTCGTAGGCCGCGAGCGCCTCCGCGTCCATCTCCTCCGAGGCGAAGCCCCGCGCGCGGCGGATGCGCCAGGCGTAGCCGTCCGCCTCGTAATCCGCGCGGCCTCCGTAGCCGAAGAGATAGTCGCAGGGATGGATGAACCGCTCCGCCCCCGTGCCTGCGGCGAGCGAAAGATGCTGGTCCACCGTATCGCCGAGAAGGAGCGCGAGCGCATCCGCGATCCGCTCCACCTTGGGCCCGGCAGCGTGGGAGAGATAGCTCATCAGGAAGGGCGCGAGCCGCGGGAGGTAGGACCAGCGGAGGAAGAGCGGCTTCATCGGGTCGAGCAGCATCCCCGGAACCTTGGCGAGGAGCCCGGGCGTCGTGACCGGCACGATGGAGGCGGCGGCGAGCAGGCCGGCATTGCCGTAGCTCGCCCCCGCGGCGGGCCCCTCCCGATCCACCAGCGTCACGCGGGCGCCGGCGCGTTGCAGCCATATCGCGGCGGAGAGCCCGACGATCCCCGCGCCGACGACTGCGACATGAACGCCCGCTTTCTCCACCCGCATCTCCCTGCGTTTGCGCGACGATCCTGCGTCATTGATAATTTGTCAACAAATTATCAATGTGCCTCGGTCTTGCGCCATCAGAAGCGTCGGGGGAAAGCTGGCGCGCGTCAACAGAGGGGGCGGCGATGATCGCGCAGGGCGGCAAGGCGGTGTATGGCGTCGATGTCGGCATCCTGATGCTGGAGGCGCGGTTTCCGCGCATTCCCGGCGACATGGGCAATGCGCGGACATGGCCCTTCCCCGTCCGCTACCGCGTCGTGCGCAGCGCCTCGCCCGACCTCGTGGTGCGGCGGGGCGCGCCGGGGATGCTCGAGCCTTTCATCGCGGCGGGGCGGGAGCTGGCGGAGGAAGGGTGCCGGCTCATCACCACCAATTGCGGGTTCCTCTCGCTCTTCCAGGCGGAGCTTGCGGCCGCCCTGCCCTGCCCCGTCGCCACCTCCTCGCTCATGCAGGCGCGGATGATCGAGGCGACGCTGCCGCCCGGCCGCCGCGTCGGCGCGCTCACGATCTCGGCGGCGACGCTGACGCCCGCCCATCTCGCCGCCGCCGGATGCCCGGCGGACATGCCGGTCTGGGGCGTGGCGGAGGGCTGCGAGTTCCAGCGTGTCATCCTCGGAAACGAGGAGCGGCTGGACGTGGCGCAGGCGGAGGCGGACATGGTCTCCGCCGCGCTCGCCTTCCAGAGGGCGCATCCGGAGCTCGGCGCCATCCTCTTCGAATGCACGAACATGCCGCCCTACAAGCGCGCCGTGGCGGAGGCGACGGGCCTGCCCGTCTATTCCATCGAGACGCTGCTCCACTGGCTCGTCGCCGCGCTGCCGGCATGAGCGAGACGCCGAGCCTCGACCCGGAGGACTGGCCTGCCTTCCGCGCCCTTGCGCGCCGGATGCTGGAGGCCGCGCTCGACCATATCGAGGGCGCGACGGATCGCCCCGTCTGGCGAGAGACGCGGCCAGAGGCGCGCGCGGCGCTGCGCGCTCACGTTCCGTGGGAGGGCGCAGGGGCGGAGGCGGCGGCGGAGGCCGCGCTCGAACACATCCTGCCCTTCGCGACCGGGAACACCCACCCGCGCTTCTTCGGCTGGGTCCACGGAGCGGGGACGCCAGGCGGGCTGATCGCGGAGATCCTCGCCGCCGCCATGAACGCCAATTGCGGCGGGCGGGACCATGCGGCGATCCTCGTCGAGCGGCAGGTGATCGAGTGGTGCCGGGAGGCGTTCGGCTTTCCGGAGGGCGCGGGCGGGCTCGTCCTCTCCGGCACGTCGATGGGAACCGTCCTCGCCCTTCTCGCGGCGCGGGAGCGGGCGGCGCCCGGCGCGCGGAAGCGGGGCGTCGGCGCGGCGCGGCTCACCGGCTACGCCTCCGCCGAGTCGC
>JAUHWJ010000335.1 GCA_030424705.1 Alphaproteobacteria bacterium
TCGCGAAGCAACTGGTGGAGGAGGGCGTGCTGGAAGCGCCCGCGCTCGTCCAGCTCTGCATGGGCGTGCCCTGGGGGGCGCCGGACGACCTCAACACCTTCATGGCGATGGTGAACAACGTGCCGGCGGACTGGGACTGGTCCGCCTTCTCGCTCGGGCGGAACCAGATGCCCTATGTCGCCGCGGCGGTGCTGGCGGGCGGGAACGTGCGCGTCGGGCTGGAGGACAATCTCTGGCTGGAGAAGGGGCGGCTCGCCACCAATGCGCAGCTTGTCGAGAAGGCGGCGACGATCATCGAGAACATGGGCGCGCGGGTGCTGACGGCGGAAGAGGCGCGGGCGAAGTTCGGGCTCGTGAAGCGCGCGCCGGAGGCGATGTGATGCGCGGCGTCGCGGGGATCGTCGGCGGCGGGGTGATCGGCGGCGCCTGGGCGGCGCGGTTCTCCCTCATGGGCTGGGACGTGCGGCTCTATGACCCCGACCCGGAGGCGGAGCGGAAGATGGCGGCGGTGCTCGCCAACGCCCGCCATGCGCTGCCGATGCTCTATGACGTGGCGCTCCCCGCCCCGGGGGCGATCACCCATGTCGCCACCGTGGCGGAGGCGGTTTCGGGCGCGGACTGGATTCAGGAAAGCGCGCCAGAGCGGCTGGACCTGAAGCTGAAGCTCCTTCGGG
Organism: Alphaproteobacteria bacterium; assembly: GCA_030424705.1. GTDB lineage: Bacteria > Pseudomonadota > Alphaproteobacteria > Rhodobacterales > Rhodobacteraceae > Pikeienuella. The sequence goes on from JAUHWJ010000335.1 coordinate 675, forward strand.
AGATCGAGGCGGCGGCGGGGGCGGAGACGCCGATAGGCTCCTCCACCTCGGGCTTCAAGCCCTCGGAATTGCAGGAGGGCGCGGCGCATCCCGGGCGCATCCTCGTCGCGCATCCGTTCAACCCGGTCTATCTCATCCCCGTCGTCGAACTCGTGGGCGGCGACGGGCCGACGCTCGCCCGCGCGGAAGATATTCTGCGCGGGATCGGGATGCGCCCGCTCCGCATCCGCAAGGAGATCGACGCGCATGTGGCGGACCGCTTCCTTGAGGCCGTCTGGCGCGAGGCGCTCTGGCTCGTGAAGGACGGGATCGCGACGACGGAGGAGATCGACGACGTCATCCGCTACGGCTTCGGCCTCCGCTGGGCGCAGATGGGGCTTTTCGAGACCTATCGGATCGCGGGCGGCGAGGCGGGGATGCGCCATTTCCTCGCGCAGTTCGGCCCGGCGCTGAAATGGCCCTGGACGAAGCTGATGGACGTGCCGGAGCTGACGGACGAGCTGGCGGGGATGATCGCCGACCAGTCCGACGCGCAATCGGGCCACCTCTCGATCCGGGAGCTGGAGCGGCTCCGGGACGGCAACCTCGTCGCCATCCTCCGGGCGCTGAAGGCGCGCGGCGCGGCGGCGGGCGCGCTCCTCAACGCGCATGAGGCGACCCTGCGGCGGGCTCCGGCGGAGGGCCCGCCGATGGAGACGGGGCGGCGGATCGTGCCGGTGGACTGGACCGACTACAACGGCCACATGAACGAGAGCCGCTATGGCCAGGTCTACTCCGACGCGGGGGACGTGGTGATGGCCCATGTCGGCGCGGACGCCGCCTATATCGCGTCCGGCCTCAGCTATTTCACCGTGGAGACGCAGGTGAAATTCCTCGCCGAGACGAAGGCGGGCGAGGCGATCCGGGTGACGAGCCGGGTGCTCGAAGGCGCGGGGAAGAAGCTCCGGCTCTTCCACGAGATGCGGCGGGAGGCGGACGATGCGCTCCTCTCCACCTGCGACCAGATGCTGATCCATGTGAGCCTGGAGACGCGCCGCTCCTGCCCGCCTTCGGCGGAGGTGCTCGCGCGGGTCGAGGCGCTGGCCGCCGCGCACGGAGCAAAGCCATGAATTTCGGATTGACCGACGAGCAGGAGATGATCGTCTCCACCGTCCGCCGCTTCGTGGAGGAGGAAATCTATCCCCATGAGGCGGAGGTGGAGCGGACGGGCGTCGTGCCGCCCGCGCTCGCCGAACGGATCAAGGCGAAGACGAAGGAGCTCGGCTTCTACGCCTGCAACTTCCCCGAAAGCGTCGGCGGGGCCGGCCTCTCCCATCTCGAATTCGCGCTGGTGGAGCGGGAATTGGGGCGCGGCTCGATGGCGCTCAACCATTTCTTCGGGCGACCGCAGAACATCCTGATGGCCTGCAAAGGCGAGCAGATCGAGCGCTATCTCCTCCCCGCCGTGCGGGGCGAGCGGATGGACGCGCTGGCCATGACGGAGCCGGGCGCCGGCTCCGACATTCGCTCGATGAAGACCACCGCGCGGCGCGAGGGCGGGGACTGGGTGGCGAACGGGACGAAGCATTTCATCTCCGGCGCCGACCATGCCGATTTCGTCATCGTCTTCATGGCGACGGGGGAGGACCAGACGGACAAGGGCCCGAAGAAGCGGATCACCGCCTTCCTAGTGGACCGCGGCACGCCCGGCTTCACCATCCGCCCCGGCTATCGCTCGGTAAGCCATCGCGGCTACGCCAACATGGTGCTGGAATTCGACGATTGCCGGCTGCCGGACAGCCAAGTGCTCGGGGAGGTCGACGGCGGCTTCGCGGTGATGAACGAATGGCTTTACGCCACGCGCATCACCGTCGCCACGATGTCGGTCGGCCGGGCGCGGCGCGTCTTCGACATGGGGCTCGCCCATGCGGCGGAGCGGAAGCAGTTCGGGCAGGAGATCGGGAAGTTCCAGGGCGTCGCGTTCCAGCTCGCCGACATGGTGACGGAGATCGACGCGGCGGACTGGCTGACGCTCTCCGCCGCCTGGCGGCTCGACAAGGGGCTGCCGGCGAACCGGGAGATCGCCTCAGCGAAGCTCTACGCTTCCGAGATGCTGGCGCGGGTCACGGACGCCACCTTGCAGATTTTCGGCGGCATGGGCCTGATGGACGACCTCCCCATCGAACGCTTCTGGCGCGATGCGCGGGTGGAGCGGATCTGGGACGGGACGAGCGAGATCCAGCGGCATATCATCGGGCGGGAATTGCTCCGCCCGCTCGGCGCCTGAGCCCATGCTCGCGCCGCGGGACCTCTCCCGCCTGCTGCGCCCGCGCTCGGTGGCCGTCATGGGCGGCGGCTGGGCGGCGAACGTGGTCGAGCAATGCCTCAAGATGGGGTTCGCGGGGGAGGTCTGGCCCGTGCATCCGACGAAGGCGGAGGTGAGCGGGGTGCGGGCGTATCCCTCGCTCGCCGCGCTGCCCGGCGCGCCGGACGCGACGTTCATCGGGGTGAACCGGCATGCGACGGTCGATGTCGTCGCGGACCTGGCGGCTATGGGGGCGGGCGGCGCCGTGTGCTTCGCTTCGGGCTGGGCGGAGACGGGGGAGCGGGACCTGCAGGCGCGGCTCGTCGAGGCGGCGGGCTCCATGCCGATCCTCGGGCCGAACTGCTACGGCCTCGTCAACTATCTCGACGGCGCGGCGATCTGGCCGGACCAGCATGGCGGGCGGCGGGAGGCGCGGGGCGTCGCCATAATCTCGCAGAGCTCCAACATCGCCATCAACCTGACGATGCAGGCCCGCGGCCTGCCGCTCGCCTATATCCTCTGCCTCGGCAACGCGGCGCAGACGGGGCTGGCGGAGGTGGCGGGCGCGCTTCTGGCGGACGAACGCGTCACGGCGCTCGGCCTCTATCTCGAAGGCGTGGGGGACGCGCCGGCGCTCGCGGCGCTGGCCGAGGCGGCGCGGGCGGCGGGGAAGGGGATCGTCGCCGTGAAGGGCGGCAAGTCGGCGGCGGGGGCGGCGGCGGCGGCGACGCACACCGCCTCGCTCGCCGGGGGCGGCGCGGCCTCCTCCGCCTTTCTCGCGCAGGCGGGGATCGGGGAGGTTCCGGGGCTCTCGGACC
>JAUHWJ010000336.1 GCA_030424705.1 Alphaproteobacteria bacterium
ACGGCCTCGCCGCGCCGGAGCGTCAGGTCGATCCGGTCGTTGGCGAGGGTCGGGCCGAAGCGCTTGGTGATCCCGCGGAGGGCGAGGACGATCTCGCCTCCGCCCTCCGCTTCGCTCACGCCGATTTCGGTTCGCTGTCGTCGATGGCGACCGTGAATGTCCCGGCCCTGATCGCCGCTTCCCGCTCCGCGACCAGCGCCATCGTCTCCGCCGGGACCTTGCCCTCGAAGGTTCCGAGCGGGGCGAGGGAGCAGCCGCCCTCCTTCATGAAGGAATAGATCCCGTAATCCTTCGCCGTGAAGCTCCCGGCGTTCACCGCCGCGATGGCGGCCTCCAGCGTCGGCTCGAAATGCCAGAGCGCGGAGGCGACCACGGTTTCGGGATAGTCGGCCTGCGTGTCGATCACGTTGCCGATGGCGAGCACGCCCCGCTCCTGCGCCGCGTCGGAGACGCCGAACCGCTCCGCATAGAGCATGTCCGCTCCGTTCTCGATCATCGCGAAGGCCGTCTCCTTCGCCTTGGGCGGGTCGAACCAGGAGCCGATGAAGGCGACCTGGAAGCGCGCCTCCGGCTTCTGCTCCCGCACGCCGGCCATGAAAGCGTTCATCAGCCGGTTGACCTCGGGGATCGGGAAGCCGCCGACCATGCCGATATTGGCGCTCTTCGTCATCGCGCCGGCGATCAGGCCGGTCAGATAAGCGGCGTCCTGAATGTAGTTGTCGAAGACGGCGAGGTTCGGCAGGCCTGCGTCCTCCTTGAAGGAGGAGCCCATCAGGAAGGCGGTCTCGGGGTAATCCGCCATCACCTCCCGCGCCTCCTGCTCGACGCCGAAGATCTCCCCGATGATCAGCTTCACGCCGCCCTCGGCGTATTCGCGGATGACGCGGGGATAATCGGTGTTGGAGACGTTCTCGGAGAAGCGATAGTCGATCCGCCCGCCGGCGGCGGCGGCCTCTGCCGCCTTGTGGATGCGGCTCACCCATTGCTGCTCTACCGGCACGGTGTAGATGCCCGCGGTCGGGATTGGCCCGGCGGCGAGAAGGCGGCCCGGCAGCATCGCCGCGAGCGCGGCGGCGCCGCCCCCGGCGAGAAGCTGCCGGCGGGAGGCGGAGAGGCGGCGGATTTCTGTCATGGCTGTCCCTGCTGGCTGACGGTTCGGATTTTTTGTCAAACGGTAAACAGCATCGCGGCGCCGCACAAGATTTTCATGGGGTCCGGCGACGGGTGCGGATCGCAGCGGGAGTTGACGCAGCGGCGCCGTGGCGCTTAGTCTGTTTGTCGGACAAATGACGAGCGCCCGCAAACGGGCGCCGGGGAGAGGAAACGGCTGCGATGGACGGAACGGCGGAAGCCGGGGCTGGAGACGCTGCGCGCGAAGGCGCGGCAGCGGTCTTTTCCGCCATCGAGGCGGCGCCGGCCTATCGGCTCGTCTTCCATGCCATCGAACGCGAGATTCTGGAGGGCCGGCTGCGGATCGGGGACCGCCTCCCGACAGAGACAGAACTGGCGCACCGCCTCGGCGTCCACCGCTCAACCACCCGCGAAGGTCTGCGCCTGCTGGAGCAGTCCGGCCTCGCGGAGCGGCGGGAGGGCCGCAGGCTCTACGCCTCGCTGCCGCGGACGGACGATCTTTCCGAACGGGCCCAGCGCGCGCTGAGCCTCAGCCGCGTCAGCTTCGACGGGCTGTGGCGGCTGCTCCGGGCGCTGGAGCCGGCGGCGGCGGCGCTGGCGGCGGAGCGGATCGACGCGGAGACCATAGCGGCGCTTGAGGCCAATCTCGCGCGGACGGCCGAGGCGGTGGATGCGGGACGGAGCGTCACGCAGCTCGACCTCGAATTCCATGCGCTCATCGCCGATGCGACGGGGGACGCCGCATGGCGCCTCGCGCGGGAGCCTTCGGCGGCCCTGCTCTTCCCGGCGAACGAGCGGATGCTGCCTCGCCTCGCCCAGTCCGGCGCGCGGCTGCTCACCGCCCATCGCAACATCTTCGACGCGGTGCGCGCGGGGGATGGCGAAGGGGCCGAGCGCTGGATGCGCCGGCATATCGACGATTTCCGGCGCGGCTATGTCCTCGCCGGATTTGACCCGGACGAACCGGTGAGCCCGGTCGGCGCGCCGGAGAATGGAAACGAAACCCGAAGGCCCGGCCGCATCGAGGCGAGACCGGGCGAACAAGGAGGAGACGGCTAATGTTCGACGTCAGGAAACGCAGCGGAATCGCCGCGCTGCTCGCCGGGGCGGCGCTCGCCTTTGGCGGCGCGGCGCAGGCGCAGGAGACCTTCAAGGTCGGGATCGTGACCTTCCTCTCCGGTCAGGCGGCGCAGAGCTTCGGCGTGCCGGCATGGGACGGCGGCAAGGTCATGATCGAGGCCTTCAACGCGGGAACGGCCCCGGCGCCCTATGACAAGAAGGGCTTCGGCGGGATGGAGATCGTCCCCGTCGTGATCGACGAGGCGGGCGGCGCCACCGTTCAGGTGCAGGAATACCGCAACCTCGTGCAGCGCGAGAACGTAGACGTTGTCGTCGGCTACGTCAGCTCCGGCGACTGCCTCGCCATCGCGCCGGTGGCTGAAGAGCTGAAGCAGTTCACCATCCTCTACGATTGCGGCACGCCGCGCATCTTCGAGGATGCGAGCTACGAATACGTTTTCCGCACCGCCGCCCACGCGACGCAGGATAATGTTGGCCTCGCCCGCTACCTGAAGGCCAAGGGCGTCGAAGTGAACACCTATGCCGGCATCAACCAGGACTACGCCTGGGGCCATGACAGCTGGGCCGACTTCACCGCCGCGATGAAGCAGGTCTACCCCGAGGCGACCGTTTCGGCCGAGCTCTTCCCCGCCTTCGGCGCGGGCCAGTACGGCACGGAGATCTCCGCCCTCCTCCAGGCGCGGCCGGACCTCATCCACTCCTCCCTCTGGGGCGGCGACAACCAGGCGCTGATCCTTCAGGGCCTGCCGCGCGGCCTCTTCCAGCGAAGCCAGGTCGTCTTCTCCGCCGGCGACCACGCGATGCCGCCGCTCGGCGCGAACTATCCCGAGGGCGTGATCGTCGGCGCCCGCGGCGCCTATGGCTACATGGCTCCGGACACTGAGCTGAACCGCTGGTGGACCAAACTCTACATGGACGCCTACAACGTGATCCCGGTGCAGGCGCCCTATCGCATGGCGCAGGCGCTGACCGGCCTGAAGCTCGCCGTCGAGAAGGCGATGGAGGCGAACGGCGGCAAGAAGCCGACCTCCGAGGAACTCGCCGCGGCGATGAAGAACTTCTCCTGGGAGAGCCCGGCCGGCCTCATCGAGATGACGAATGGCGGCGGCCACCAGGCGATCCAGCCGATCGCCTTCGGCCGGTCGATGAAGAACGACGCCGGCGAGGTCGTGCTCGGCGACATCGTGCGCTTCCCCGCCCGCTGCGTGAACCCGCCGGCGGACATGAAGGGCATCGACTGGATCAACGCCGGCTTCCCCGGCGCCCAGTGCGACTGATCTCCGACTGACGACGACGCGGGCCGCGCCTTCCCCGGCGCGGCCCGTTCCTCTCCCCCCTCCGAACCGGCGGACCCTGAAGCATGGACCTCGTCTTGACGATCATCCTCGACGGATTGATCTACGCCTCATGGCTCTTCATCGTGGCGCTCGGGCTCACGCTCGTATTCGGCGTGCTGCGAATCCTCAACTTCGCGCATGGCGGCATCTACGCGCTCGGCTCCTATGCGGCGGTGGTGGTGACCCCCTTCTTCGCCGGGTTCGGCCTGCCAGACTGGTTCA
>JAUHWJ010000337.1 GCA_030424705.1 Alphaproteobacteria bacterium
CGCCGGCCGGAGCTGAGGCTTCAGGCCCCGCCGCCCTCGACCGGGCCGCCGGCCTTCTTCCAGCCGGAAAAGCCCTCGCCGAGCTGGGCGATGTTCTCCATCCCCATCTCCTGCAGGGTGCGGACGGAGAGGGCGGAGCGGCCGGCGGCGGCGCAGAAGAAGACGAACTTCTTCTTTTCAGCAAAGACCGGCTTGAAATAGGGGCTGGCGGGATCGACCCAGAATTCCAGCATGCCGCGCGGCGCGTGGAAGGCGCCGGGGATGCGCCCCTCCCGCTCCAGCTCCCGCGGGTCCCGGATGTCGACGAGGAGGAAATCCTCTTCGTTCATGCGGGCGATGGCGTCCGCCGGGGCGATCGTCTCGATCACGGCCGTCGCTTCCTTCACCATGTCGAAGGCGGGCTTGATGGGCATTTCTCTCTCCTTCAGGCGGCCCGCCCCGCGGCGCGGCCGGAAAAGATGCAGCCGCCGAGGAAGGTTCCCTCCAGCGCGCTGACGCCGTGATAGCCGCCGCCGCCGAAGCCCGCCACCTCCCCCGCGGCGAAAAGGCCGGGGACGGGGGCGCCGCGGGGGCCGAGGGCGCGGCTATCGAGGTCCGTCTCGATCCCCCCGAGGGATTTCCGCGTCATGATGTGGAGGCGGACGGCGATGAGCGGCCCGGCGGAGGGGGCGAGAATCCGGTGCGGCTTCGCGGTGCGGATCAGCCGGTCGCCGCGATAGCGTCGGGCGGCGTTGACGAGGGCGACCTGCACGTCCTTCGCGAAGGGATTGGCGACCTGCCGGTCCCGCGCCTCGATCTCCGCCCGCATCCGCGCCTCGTCCAGCAGCGGCTCGCCCGCGAGGTCGTTCATGCGGGCGACGAGGCGGGAGAGGTCGCGCTCCACGATGAAATCCCGCCCTTCGCGCTTGAAGGCCTCCACCTCCGGCGTCGCGCCCTTGCCGAGGCGGGCCTTCAGCACCTTCGCCCATGATTTCGAGGTGAGGTCGGCGTTCTGTTCGGAGCCTGAAAGGGCGAATTCCTTCTCCACGATCTTCTGCGTCGTGACGAACCAGGACCAGTCCTTCCCCGTCGAAAGGATGCGGCGGAGGGTCGCCAATGTGTCGAAGCCGGGGAGGCAGGGCGGCTCCATGCGGGCGCCGAGCGCGTCGAACCAGAGCGAGGAGGGGCCGGGGAGGATGCGGATGGCGTGGCGGGGCCAGATCGGGCGCCAGTTCTCCACGCCCTCGCAATAGTGCCACATCCTGTCCCCGTTGATGAGGCGGGCGCCGGCTGCGGCGGCGATCCCCTGCATAAGCCCGTCCACATGCGCGGGGACGCCGGAGAGCATATGCGCCGGGGCGGGGCCGAGGCGCTCTGTCGGCCAGGCGGCGCGCACGAGGTCATGGTTTCCGCCGATCCCGCCCGTCGCGAGGATGACGCTTTCCGCCTCGATCTCGAACTCGCCGACGCTCTCCCGCGTCGAGGCCTCGCCGCGGCCCGCGCCGTCCCCCGCCAGCACCTCGCCGGCGACGCCGACCACGGCGCCATTGCGGGTGACGAGGCGCGTGACGCGGCGACGGAAGAGGAGCTGGAGCTTGCCGGCGGCGGCGGCCTCCCGCGCCGGGCGCTCGAAGATCTCGACGACGCCGGTTCCGGTTCCCCAGGTGACGTGGAAACGCGGGACGGAATTGCCGTGGCCGGAGCCCCAGCCGCCGCCCCGCTCCGCCCAGCCGACGACGGGGAACCAGCGGGCGCCGAGGGCGTGAAGCTCCCGCCGCATCGGGCCGGCGGCGTAATCGAGGAAGGCCTCGGCCCAGAGGCGGGGCCAGTGATCCTCCGGCCGGTCGAAGCGGGCGGTTCCCATCCAGTCCGACAACGCCAGATCGCGGCTGTCCCTGATCCCGAGCCTTCGCTGTTCGGGCGTGTCGACCATGAAGAGGCCGCCGAGGGACCACCATGCCTGCCCGCCGAGATTAGCCTCCGCCTCCTGATCGACGATCACGACGCGCCGCCCCCGCAGCAGCGCCTCCCGCGCCGCGACGAGGCCCGCGAGGCCGGCGCCGACGATGAGGACGTCGGTCTTCATGGCTTCATCCATCCCTCCGCGAAGGCGACGCGGCCGATGCCGGCGAAGCGGCGCTGCCGCTCCAGCTCCGCCTCCAGCCGCGCCATGCGGCCCGCGGAGAGCCTGACGTCCGGCTCCAGCCAGAGGCCGGAGACCATGAGCGCGTCCGCCTCCCGCTCCGCCTTCATGTCGATGCGGCCGATCATCCGGTCCCCCTCCATCAGGGGAAAGACATAGTAACCGTATTTCCGCTTCGGCGCGGGGACGAAGACCTCGATCCGGTAGGAGAAGCCGAAGAGCCGCTCGGCGCGCTTGCGGTCCCTCAGCGCTGGGTCGAAGGGGGAGAGGGCGCGGATGCGGCCGGGGGGTTCGGGCGGCGTCTCCTCGGGGAGGTCGGGCCGGGCGAGGTGGAGGCGGCGGGAACCGTCCATCCCCTCTACCTCCACCTCGATCAGGTCGTTGCGCCTTCGCGCCCAGTCCTTCGCCTCCTCCGGCGTGACAAGGCCCCAGAAGGCGGTGATCTCCCCCGGCGTGGCGAAGCCGAGCCGGTCCAGCGCGGCGGCGCAGGCCCAGTCAATGAGGTCGGCTCGGTGCGGCGGGTCGGCGGAATGGTCGTGCGGGATGACGCGCTCGGCGAGGTCATAGACCTTCTGGAAGCCTTCGCGGCGGGCGACGGCGAGCTTTCCGGCGCGCCAGAGCCATTCGAGCGTCGCCTTGGAGGGGTTCCAGTCCCACCAGCCGCCCGAGGAGCGCGGCTCGTCCTCCCCCATCTCCCGCGCCATGACGGGGCCGCGTTTCGCGATTTCCGCCAGAACCGCCTCCGCCTGCTCGCGGAAGCCCGTGCGGCCATAGCCATGCCAGCGCTCCGCCAGCCGCTCCGCCCCGTCCGCCGCGGCGCGCCGCCAGAAGGGATAGAAACGGGTCGGGATCACCGCGGCGTCATGCGTCCAGTGCTCGAAGAGCGCACGGTCCCGCTCGATGAGGCGGGCGAGGCGTTCGGGGCGGTAGCCCGCCGTCCGGGCGTGGAGGATCATGTGATGCGCGCGCTCGACCGTGCGGATGCTGTCCACCTGCACGAAGCCGAGCCGTTCGACGAGGGCGAGGAGGGCCGCATCGTCCCGCCGGGACGGGGTTTCGGCGAGGGCGTGGCGGCCGAGGAAGAGGCGCCGGGCGCTTGCGTTGTCGATGAGGGGCCGGGCGCTCACGCCTCCTCGCCGTAAAGCGTCTCCAGCGCCGCGACGATGACGGCGTTCTCCGCCCGCGCGCGCTCCATGAGCGCGGCCTCCTCGGCGTCGATCTCCTCGCCTGCGGCTTGCCGCTCCGCCAGGGAGCCGTGGCCTTCGAGTTCGAGCACGGCGAGGCCGGCTTCCTGCAGGGTCTTCGCCGCCTCGCGCGCCGCCTCCGCCTCGTCCGTCGCGGCGACATAGAGGAGGAGCGCGGCGCCGGTCGCGCCTTCGGGCAGGCCGTCATCCGGCGCGCGGCCGGCATGGGCGAGGAGGGTGAAGACGTCGGTCATGCGCCGTTGCTGCGGCGGGGCGAAGCGGCTGTCAAGCGCGGGGGCGGTCGCGCTTGTCCCCGGCCTCGAAAAGCATCTCTCCGGTGGAGAGATGCCGAGGCCGTCGCCCGGAGGCGAAGGCCGGAGGGCGAGGGGCGCCAAGCTCGACCGAACGGCTGCATCGGCGCGCGGCCGCCCGTGGTGGCCGCGGACTCGCGGCC
>JAUHWJ010000338.1 GCA_030424705.1 Alphaproteobacteria bacterium
CCGACATCGAGCCGTCATAGCGCGAGAGCGCCGCCTCCAGCGCGGCGGCCTCGATCTCCGCCAGCGGGCGCACATGCCCCTCCCTGTCGAAGAAGGGATGCGCGCTGGGCGACTCGGCGAAACCGGGCTCCGGCGAGGCGAGATGGGAGAAGTCCAAAGGCTCCAACAGCCGGTTCTCCGTCAACACGACCGCGCGATAGATCGCGTTCTCGAGCTGGCGGACATTGCCGGGCCAGGGCGCCGAGACGAGCAGCGCGCGCGCCGCATCCGTCAGGCCGACCACGGACTTTCCCTCCTGCGCGGAGAACCGGGCGATGAACCGCTCGGCGAGCGGCGGAATGTCCTCCCGCCTCTGGCGGAGCGGCGGCAGCGTGAGGGGAAAGACGCTGACGCGGTAGTAGAGATCCTCACGGAACCGCCCAGCGGCGACCTCGGCCGCAAGATCCCGGTTGGTGGCGGAGATGAGGCGGATGTCGGTCTTCACCGTCCGCGCGCCGCCAACCGGGTCCACCTCGCCCTCCTGCACGGCGCGCAGGAGCTTCACCTGCGCCTCCGGCGGCAGCTCGCCGATCTCGTCCAGGAAAAGCGTGCCGCCGTCAGCCTCCTCGAACTTGCCGATCCGGCGAGCGACGGCGCCCGTGAAGGCGCCCTTCTCATGGCCGAAGAGGATCGACTCGACGAGGCTCTCCGGAAGGGCCCCGCAATTGACGGCCACGAAGGGGCGCGCCGCGCGCTCCGATGCTGCGTGGACGGCGCGGGCGAACACCTCCTTGCCAACGCCGCTCTCCCCCTCGATCAGGACGGGGATCGCCGATTGCGCCGCCCGCATGGCGAGGCGGATCGCCTTCTCCGTCGCCGGGCTGTCCGCGACGAGGCCGGAGAACCCCTCCCCCTTCGCGCCGGCGGAGAGGCGGCGCACTTCCGCGGCCAGTTCGTTGAGCTTGAGCGCGTTGCGGATCGAGGTCTCCAGCCGTTCCGGAGCAACCGGCTTGATGAGGAAGTCGGTCGCCCCGGCCCGCATCGCGGCGACGGCGTTGGCGACGGAGCCGAGCGCGGTAAGGACGATGACGGGGAGGTTCGGGCGCACCCGGCGCAGCCGAGTCAGCGTCTCCACCCCGTCCATGCTCGGCATGGCGAGATCGAGGAGGACAAGTCGCGAGTCGGCTCCGAGCGGGCCCGTCAGGAGGTCGAGCGCCGCCGCTCCGCCCGGCGCATCCAGCCAGGGGCGGTTCGCCGCCGTCAGCATCGCGCCGGTCATCCGGCGCTGCGCAGGGTCGTCGTCCACGATCAGAATCATGTCATGCCCATGCCGCTCCGCATCCCTCCCCTTCAGCGAGGAATAGGCGCGGACGGTTAACAAGAGCCGACTCCGAGGCTGCGCTGCGCCTGACGTTCCGGCGGGCGGGGCTGGCCGCCCTTGCACATTTTGCGCTCACGCGCGGAAAAAACCGCCTGCCGGCCCTCGAAAGCATGGCGCCGGGGCGCATCGGCGGTAACCTGCGCAAACTTTGTGACAAAGAGGAGGATTCCATGCGTCTTCGCGCCCTCGCCTTCGCCGCCGCGCTGCTCGCCGCCGGGCAATCCCCGGTTTCGGCGGAGACGGCGATGCCCTTTGCGCTCGACTGGAAGTTCGAGGGGCCGGCCGCGCCTTATTTCGTCGCCATCGACAAGGGCCATTTCGCCGCCGCAGACCTTTCAGTGGAGGTGACGGCGGGACAGGGCTCGCTCGACGCCATTCCGAAGGTCGCGACCGGCGCCTTCCCCGTCGGCTTCGCCGACATCAACAGCCTCGTGAAATTCCTCGACCAGAACCCGGGCGCGCCGGTGATCGGCGTGATGATGGTCTATGACAAGCCGCCCTTCGCCATCGTCGGGCGGAAGAGCCTCGGCGTCTCCGCGCCGAAGGACCTCGAGGACCGCGTGCTCGGCGCCCCGCCGCCCGACGGCGCATGGGCGCAATTCCCCGCCTTCGCCAGCGCCAACGGGCTCGACGTCTCGAAGATCACGGTGGAGCCGGTGGGCTTCCCGACGCGGGAGCCGATGCTGGCGGAAGGCAACGTCGCGGCGGTGACCGGCTTCTCCTTCTCCTCCTTCCTCAACCTCGTGCGGCTGGGCGTGCCGGAGGACGACATTTCCGTCATCCTGATGGCCGATCACGGGCTCGCGCTCTACGGCAACGTCATCATCGCCAACACGGACTGGGCGGCGGCGAACGGCGACGCGCTGAAGGGCTTTCTCGCCGCAATCGCCGCCGGCTGGAAGGACGCGATCGCAGACCCGGCTGCGGCGACGGAGGCGCTCATCTCCCGCAACCCGGCTGCGGACGCCGCGCTGGAGGAGCGCCGGCTGCGCCTCTCCATCGAGGCGAACGTCCTGACGGACGCCGTCAAGGCGAACGGCATGGGCCTTGTCGACCCGGCGCGCATGGCGAAGGCGCTGGAGCAGATCGCGGAGACCTACACGTTCGAGACGGCGCCGGACCCGGCCAAGATCTTCTCGGACGCCTGGCTTCCTGCGGGCGGGTTCCCGCTCGAATGAGCGAGGGGCTGATCGAGCTTCGGGGCGTCAGCCTGGCCTACAGGACGGCGTCGGGCCCCCTGCCCGTGCTCGACGATCTCTCGATCAGCGTGCCCGAGGGCGGTTTCACCGCCTTCGTCGGCCCTTCGGGCTGCGGCAAGTCCACGCTCACCCGGCTCATCGCCGGCCTGACGAAGCCGGACAGGGGCGAGGTCCGGCTCCACGGGGAGCCGGTGCGCGGACCACGTCCGGTCGTCGGCATGGCCTTCCAGAACCCGGTGCTGCTGGAATGGCGGACGATCCTCCGCAACGTGCTCCTGCCGCTCGAGATCACGCGCACCGCGCTCTCGAAGCGGGAGCAGGAGGCGCGGGCGCGGCGCCTCCTCGCCCTCGTCGGCCTCGAAGGCTTCGAGGAAAAGCGCCCCTCGGAGCTTTCCGGGGGTATGCGCCAGCGCGCCTCTCTCTGCCGCGCTCTGATCCACCAGCCCGAGATCCTGATCCTCGACGAGCCCTTCGGCGCGCTGGACGCCTTCACGCGCGAGGACCTCTGGAAACTGATGCACGAGCTGAAGGCGGAGGAGCCCTTCACCGGCGTCCTCATCACCCATGACCTGCGCGAGGCGGTGTTCCTGGCGGACGAGGTCGTCGTGCTTTCCGGCCGCCCTGCGAAGGTGCAGCGCCGCGTCCCCTCCGGCGCGGCCGGGCGACGGGACATCGAGCATCTCTACACGGCTGAGTCCGTCGCTCTTCTCAACCTCCTCCGCCGCGAGATCGAAATCGCGCAGGGCCGCGCGCCGGCCGGAAGCCGCGCCGCATGACCGGCTCGAAGATTGCCGCGCCGGCCGTGGCGCTGGCGCTGACGCTCGGCTTCTGGGAATGGCTGGTCTGGGCGAACGGCTGGCCGGACTACAAGATGGCCTCTCCTTCGGACCTCTGGCCCGCCTTCTGGAAGTTCCGCCACCTCTTCCTCGTCCAGGGATGGGAGACGCTCTGGCGCACCGTCGCAGGGCTTGGCCTCGCCGTGGTCTTCGGCGTGCTGGTCGGCATGGCGATGGGCCTCTCCCGCATGGCGCGGGACGGGCTCTATCCGCTTCTCGTCGGCTTCAATGCGATTCCGAAGGCGACTGTCGTGCCCATCGTCGCGCTGATGTTCGTCGGCTGGCACGACTTCAACACCGTGCTGATCGCCTTCATGATCTCCTTCTTTCCCATCGCCGTCTCCGTCTCCATCGGGCTCTC
>JAUHWJ010000339.1 GCA_030424705.1 Alphaproteobacteria bacterium
AGGGCCCGCCGAGCACGATCCCGATTCCCCGCGCCTCCGCCATCGGGAGGAAGCTCGCCAGCGCCTCCTGCTCCAGCAGCGTATAGCGCCCGGCGAGGAGGAAGAGGTCGAAATCCCCCCGCTCCGCGAGCCACTGGCAGGGCTCCCATTCGTTCACCCCGGCGCCGATGGCGCGGATCGCCCCTTCGTCCCGCAGGCGCAGCAGCGCCTTGTAGCCGCCGGCCATGAACTCCGCGAGCCGGGCGTCGAGCGCCGCCTGCCCGCCCTGGTTCCGCAGGTCGATGTCATGCACGAAGAGGATGTCCACCCGGTCCGCCCCCAGCCGCTCCAGCGAATGCTCGAAGGAGCGGAGGACGCCGTCATGCCCGTAATCGTAGACTTCCTTGCGCGCCGGCGTGTCGAAGAACTTGCCGATTCCGTCGCGCTCCTCCCCCTTCGCGCAGGGGCGCAGAAGGCGGCCGACCTTGGTGGAAAGCACGTAATCGTCCCGCCGCTTGCCCCGCAGGAAGCGGTTGAGCCGCGTCTCCGCGAGCCCGAAGCCATAGAGCGGCGCCGTGTCGAAATAGCGGACGCCCGCCTCCCAGGCCGCATCCAGCGTCGCCTCCGCCTCCGGCTCGGGAACCGGGCGATAGAGATTGCCGAGCGGCGCCGTGCCGAAGCCCAGCTCGGTGAAGCTCAGGCCGCCGTCCCCGCGCCTGTCCCAGCGCCTTGTCTTCAATTGCATGTCCGCCTCCGTGACGGCTAACATGCTAGTGTGAAACAAGGCCCGGCGCATCCCCTTCGCGCCCGGCGATGGAAGATCGGGGGGAGGGATGGGGAACTTCACGCGGGTCTTCGGGCCCGGCAAGCCCGTGATCGCGATGGTCCATCTCGGCGCCCTGCCGGGCGCGCCGCTCCATGATGCGGAGGCGGGGCTCGAAGGCCTCGTGGAGGGCGCGCGGCGCGACCTCGCCGCGCTGAATGCGGCGGGCTTCGACGCGGTGATGTTCGGGAACGAGAATGACCGGCCCTACGAGCTGAAGGTCGACCCGGCCTCGACCGCGACGATGGCCTATGTGATCGGCCGGCTGCGGGGGGAGATCGCCCTCCCCTTCGGCGTCAACGTGCTCTGGGACCCGATGGCGACGATGGCGCTCGCCGCCGCGACCGGCGCCGCCTTCGTGCGGGAGATCTTCACAGGAACCTATGCGAGCGACATGGGCCTCTGGTCCCCCGACGCCGGCGCAGCGATGCGCTACCGCGCCCGGCTCGGGCGCGGCGATCTCGCGACGCTCTTCAACGTCTCCGCCGAATTCGCGGACAGCATGGACCGGCGGCCCCTGCCGGACCGGGCGCGCTCCGCCGTCTTCTCCTCAATCCCGGACGCGGTGCTCGTCTCCGGCCAGATCACCGGGGAGGCGGCGGCGCTTTCCGATCTCGAAGCGGTCAAGCGCGTCCTGCCGAAGACGCCCGTCCTCGCCAATACCGGGGTGAAGCACGAGACGATCGCGGACGTCCTCCGCGTGGCGGATGGCTGCGTCGTCGGCTCCGCGCTGAAGCACGGCGGCGACACCTGGAGCGCGGTGGACCCGGAACGGGCGGCGGACTTCATGGCCCGCGCCCGCGCCGCCCGCAGGGGCCGGTGATGCGCGAAGGGCTGCGGGAGGACCTCAAGGCCCTGATGCTCGCGCCCGGCCTCTCGGGCCATGAGGAGCGGGTGGCCGCGCTGATCCGCGCGAAGCTCGGCGAGGCGGGCGTGGAGAGCCGGGTCGACCGGCTCGGCAACGTGATCGCGACCTTCGCGGGCGATGCGGAAGCCCCCTCCGTCATGGTCTTCGCGCATATGGACCAGATCGGCTTCTTCGTCCGGCGGATCGAGGCGGACGGATTGATCCGGGTCGAACGGATGGGCGGCGTCTCCGAACGGGCGATGGCGGCGCAACCCGTCCTCCTCTGCGTCGGGGAGGGGCGGGACGTGCCGGGGATCATCATGAACAAGGCCCATCACGCCACCGGGCCGGAGGAGAAATACCGCGTCCTCACCGCGCCCGAAATCCTGATCGACACCGGCCATGGCTCGAAAGCGGCGGTGGAGGCCGCCGGCGTGCGGATCGGAACGCCCGTGATCTACCGGCCCTCCGTCATGGAGCTCGCGGGCGACCGGATCGCCGGCCCCTCGGTGGACGACCGGGCGGGCTGCGCCGCGCTCCTCGCCCTCGCCCGGCTCCTCGCCGCGCGGGAGGGCGGGCCGACCGTCCATCTCGTCTTTTCCGTGCAGGAGGAGTTCAACCTCCGCGGCGCCGTCGTCGCCGCGCAGGCGCTGCGGCCGGACATCGCGATCCAGATCGACCTCATGCTCGCCTCCGACACGCCGGACATGGTCGACCGCGGGGAGATGCGGCTCGGCGCCGGGCCGGGGATGAGCCTCTATTCCTTCCACGGCCGCGGCACGCTGAACGGCGTCATCCCGCATCCCGCGCTGGTGCGCCTTTTCGAGGAAACGGCGGAGGCGGAGGGTATCGGCCTCCAGCGCTCGGCGCAGGTCGGCGTCCTCACCGATCTCTCCTATGTCCAGATCGTCGGCGAGGGCGTCGCGTCGCTCGATATCGGCTTCCCGATGCGCCATTCGCATTCCGCCGTGGAATGCTGCGACCTCGGGGACCTCGAAGGGCTCGTCCGGCTTACGGCTTCGGCGCTCGCGCGGATCGGGCCGGGCTTCCGGCTGGAGCGGGGTTAGGGCGATGGACTGCTTCCTCGGAATCGACATCGGCACCTTCGAATCGAAGGGCGTGATCGTGGACGCTTCGGGCCGCGTGCTGGCGCAGGCCGCGCGCCCGCACGAGATGATCGTGCCCCGCCCCGGCTGGGCCGAGCACCGGCCGGAGGAAGACTGGTGGGGGGATTTCGCCTTCCTCTCCCGCGCTTTGCTGGCGCAGGGGGTCGAGCCCCGGCGCATCGCGGGCGTCGCCGTCTCCGCCATCGGCCCCTGCATGGCGCCGGTGGACGCTTCGGGCGCGCCGCTGATGAACGGCGTGCTATACGGCGTCGACACCCGCGCGACGGCGGAGATCGCCGCGCTCAATGCGGAGATCGGCGAGGCGGAGATCCTCGCCCACGGCGGCAACGCGCTCACCTCGCAATCGGTCGGCCCGAAGATCCTCTGGCTCCGGCGCAACCGCCCCGAACTCTGGGCGAAGACGGCGCGCATCCTGACCTCGACAAGCTTCCTGACCCTGCGGCTGACCGGGGAGGCGGTGATCGACCACTACACCGCCGCCAACTTCACCCCGCTCTACGACATCGAGGCGCAGGGCTGGCGCGCGGACCTCGGCGACATCTGCGGCGAGGCGCTGCTGCCCCGGCTGATGTGGTCGAACGAGATCGCCGGGCGGGTCACGGCGGCGGCGGCGGCGGAGACCGGCCTCCTCGCCGGAACGCCCGTCACCTGCGGCACGATCGACGCGGCGGCGGAGGCGGTCAGCGTCGGCGTCCGGGCGCCGGGGGAGATGATGATGATGATGGGCTCGACCATCTTCATCATCCTCGTGACGGAGCGGCGGCTCTCCGACCCGCGGCTCTGGCACGCGCCCTGGCTCTTTCCGGGGCGCCATGCGGCGATGGCGGGGCTCGCCACCTCCGGCACGCTGACGCACTGGTTCCGGGATTCCTTCGCCCGCGAACTGCCCCGCGAAACCGCCTTCGCCGCCCTCGCCGCGGAGGCGGAGGCCGCGCCGCCCGGCGCGCGGGGGCTCCTTTGCCTCCCCTATTTCTCGGGC
>JAUHWJ010000340.1 GCA_030424705.1 Alphaproteobacteria bacterium
AGACGATGAAGCCGCCCGCGAGCGCCTTCCGCGCGAAGGGCGGAAGCGCCCGCTCGCGCCGCTCTTGCGGCAGATCTCGCGCGAGGAGCGCGCCGGCCGCCGCCAGCGGCGCGAGCAGGAACAGCGCGGCGGCGACGGGGAGCAGCGCATTGTTCGCCGTGCAGGCGAACTGGAACTCGCAGGCCCCGTTGGCGGCGGAGGGCCGGCCCTCCCAGTCCGCCAGCAGCAGCGCGGCGGACGCGACCGTGTCCGCGATCCACGCGAAGAAGAAGGCGGTGGCGAGGCCGAGCGTCATGTGGCCGAGCTGGTTCGCCATCCACGAATAGACGCGGCTGTAGTTCGACTGCACGTCGGAGATGCCGAATTCGCGCGCGAAGATCGCCTTGAGCCACATGGGAAGGTCCGGTTTGCATCGCCTGGCGCGGCAAAGGTAAACGCTAGCACGCGCCGCGCGCGCCGCCAACTTTTCGGAGAAACGGGATGACCCGACTCGCCTTCATCGATCATCCCGCCCCCGGCGCGACTCGTCCGCCGCTTCTCGTCCTCCACGGGATATTCGGCGCCGCGAAGAACTGGCGCGCCCATGCGAAGCGGCTCGGGCCGGGGCGGCGGGTCCTCGCCGTCGACCTCCGGAACCACGGGGAGAGCCCGTGGGAGCCGCGGCATGACTACGAGTCGATGGCGGAGGACCTCGCGCGCCTCATCGGCCGGATCGGCGGGCGCGCCGCAGTGCTCGGCCATTCGATGGGGGGCAAGGCGGCGATGGTTCTGGCCGAAACCCGGCCCGAGCTCCTCGAGCGGCTGATCGTGGCGGACATCGCGCCCGTCGCCTATGCGCATGACCTTCTGCCCGAAATCCGGGCGATGCGGGCCGTGGACCTTTCAAAGCTCCAGTTACGTTCCGAAGTTGAGGCCGCGCTCGCCCCCCGAATCGAGAGCGCGGCGACGCGCGCCTTCCTCGCCCATGGCGCGATCCTCGGGGAGGAGCCGCGCTGGTCCCACAATCTCGACGCGCTGGAGGCGGAGATGCCGAAGATCGTCAGCTACCCCGAGCTTGGCGGCCGCTATGAAGGGCCCGTCCTGATGCTGACGGGCGGCGCCTCTCGATATGTCCTGCCCGAGCATCGGGGGCGCATCCTCGCCCGCTTCCCCTCCGCGCGCTTCGCGGCGCTGGAGGGCGCCGGGCACTGGCTGCATGTCGACCGGCCGCGCGAATTCGTGGACGCGGCGAACGCCTTCCTTTCGGAAGGAGAGGCCTAAGCCCGCTCAGTTAACGCGGCTTTGGGAGGAGCGCGAGCCGCATCAGCGCCCGTTCCAAGAGCGCGAAGGGCGCCGCGCCGGCCGGGCCGCGGAGCGCGAGATCGGTCTCGAAGAGATGGCGGAGCGCCGCCTCCGCCTCCGCCTGCCCCCAGCGGCGGAGCGCGCGGTCCATCACGTCCTTCGCCGCGCCGAAGAGCGGCCGGCCCCCGCCGCCGGTCGTCCGCGCATGGAGATCGGCGAAGCGCCGCTGCGCCGCCAGCACGACGGCCACTGCCCCTTCGCCCTGCGTCTCGATCCGCCGGAGCGCCGGGCTGAGCCGCTCGGCGGCCCCGAGCAGCACGCTGTCCAGAAGCGAGTCGATATCGGCGGAGAGCGCGTCCGGCGCGCAGGCGCGCACGTCCGCCTCACGGAGCGGGCCCGGCTCATCGAGCCGGTAGAGTGCGAGGCGGCGCAGGAAATCCCGCATCGTTCCGGAATCCATGCCCGCCGCATAGGTCTGGAGCAGCGCCATCGCGCCATCCTCCGCTCGTTCCAGCCCCTGCTCATCCATCATCAGGCGGAGCGCCTCCGGCCCGCCCGCATCAGCATAGACCGGCGCCGCGGCGGCGTTCCGCGCCGCTTCGAACACGGCGCGGAGCTTCGACCGTTTCTGGAGCGCGCCCGCGGTCACGATGAGAAAGGCGTCCTCCGGCCCGGCTTCGCCTAGCGCCGCCTCGATCGCCCCCGCCAGCCCGTCCGTCGCGTTGTCGAGCGTCACGACCTGCCGCCCGGAAAAGAAGCCGCGCGCCTTCATCGCATCGAGGATCAGCGCCGGCTCCCGCCGCACCTCCCCGGCGTCGAGCCGCGTCAGCAGGAGATCGGCCTCCGCCGCGCCGCCGAGGAAAGCGTCCCGGAGCCGGTCCCTGCGCGCCGAGACCTCGGCCCCGTCCTCACCATAGATCAGCGCGCCTGCAAGGGCCTTGTCCGGCGCCGAAGGGAAGCGGGCGGCGGCGGAGCCCGAAAGCTTCATGAGCCCGCGCGCGAAGCGCCGCTCAGGAGCCGGACGGCGACAAGCTCCGCCAGCTCCTCCGAAAGCCGTTCCCGCTCCCGCCGCTCGGCGGCGCGCACGGCGAAGGAGCCTGCGCCGGCGTCGTAGCCACCCGTCGCCGCGACGGAGCCCTCCGCCAGCACGGCGCCGGCGGGATCGGTCAGCCGGAAATCCGCCTCGCCCCGCAGCCGATAGCGCGTAATGTCCGCCTGCCGCGTGACAGCGACGCCCTGCGGGTCGAACCGGAGCACGAAATCGAGCCGCGCGCCGCCGGGCTCATGCCCGACGCGCCGGCGCATCCGTTCACGGAACGCGAAGTCCTCCGGCCCGTCCGCCTCCCGGAGCGCGACGGGGCCGAAGGGCGTCGGCCCTTCGTTCCGCCCGTGGACGGGCCGGAAGCCGCAACCCGCCAGCGCGCCGAGGAGCAGCGCGAGCGCCGCGCGCCGCCCGATCCCGGCCTCAGAGCACGACATTGACGATCCGCCCCGGCACGACGATGACCTTCCGCGGCGTCGCCCCATCGAGGAAGCGGGCCACGGCGTCATCCGCCAGCGCCGCCGCCTCGATCTCGGCCGCTCCGGTTCCGGGGGCGACGCGGATCTCCCCTCGTCGCTTGCCGTTGACCTGCACCGGGAGCACGATTTCCTCCGCTTTCAGAAGCTCCGGGTCCGCCTCGGGCCACGATGTCTCGGCGAGGATCGTCTCATGGCCGAGCCGCGCCCAGATTTCCTCCGCCAGATGCGGAACCATCGGCGCGGCAAGCCGCGCGAGGGCCTCCAGCGCCTCGCGAAGCGCGAAGGATGCGCCCGGGCCGTCGCCCGCCCCCTTCCCGGCGGCGTTGGCGAGTTCGTAGATGCGCGCGACCGCGCGGTTGAAGCCGAATGCCTCGACATCCTGCGTCACGCCCGCGATCGCGCGATGAGTCTCCCGCCTGAGCGCGGTAGCCTCCGGCCCGATCTCCGCCGGGGCGGGCGCGCCCGCCGGGGGCAGGCCCGGCGCGGCGTTGTCCGCCATCCGCCAGAGCCGCTGGAGGAATCGCGCCGCCGCCTCCGCGCCGGCCGTCGTCCATTCCACGTCCCGCTCCGGCGGGCTGTCGGAGAGCATGAACCAGCGCGCCGTGTCGGCGCCGTAGCGCGCGATGATGTCCTCCGGGTCCACCACGTTCTTCTTGGACTTGGACATCTTGATCGAGGGGCCGACCTCCACCGCCGATCCTGTCGCCTTAGAGACGTAGCCGCCGCCCGGCGCCGGCGCGATCTCCTCCGGGGAGAGCCATTTCCCGTCCGCCCGATAGGTCTCGTGGCAGACCATCCCTTGCGTGAAGAGCGCATTGAAGGGCTCGGACGCGCTCTCCGGCAGCCATCCGGTGATCTTCATCGCCCGCGCCCAGAACCGCGAATAGAGCAGGTGGAGGATCGCATGCTCCACCCCGCCGATATACTGGTCCACGTTCATCCAGTA
>JAUHWJ010000341.1 GCA_030424705.1 Alphaproteobacteria bacterium
GACCTCCCCACCATCGCGACCCTGCTGACGGAGGTTGACCCGCCGCTCGCCGGCCCCCGCCCCTTCGACGTGCCGGCTCTGAAGCGCATCGCGAGGGCGTGGATGGACGACATGCACGATTACTGCAACGTGTCGGGCTATCTCGATCATCTCGGCGACGCGCAGACGCGGTTCATGCTGGACCTGCGGGAATTCCGCCGCGCGCGTCCCTGGCTCCGGCGCAATCTCGGCGCCGGAGACCACTTCGACTTCCGCCGCCCGGCGAATGGCTCCGTCGTCTTCCGCTCGCTCCGTCGCGGACCTGACGGGGAGGACGTCTACGCCGTCATGCATCTCGAAGGGCAGCCGCTCGCCGCCTTCGATCCTTTGTCGGAGAGTGTCCCCGGCCTCGAAGGCGGCCAATGGCGGCTGCTGCTCCGCACGCCGCCCATCGGCGCCGACTATGAAGCCGGCGAGATCGTTCTGAGAGACGGAATGGGGTTGCTCTACGTCCGGACGGGTTCAGGCGCCGGTTGAGGTGGCGAGATCGGCGATGAAGCGGTCGATATCGCCGCCCCGCGTCTCGATCATGCCGCCGAAGGTCTCGCGAAGCGTGATCGCCAGCGAAACGCCCTCGAAGATGATGTCGGCGAGCAGCGGGGAACCCGTGCGGTCGCTCACCAGCCACTCGACGGCGACGGGCGCGCCGGCCGGGCGGACAAGCGTGCTTTTGACGATGACGCCCTTGTTTCCGGCGTCGATCGCGCCGCCGACGACGATGTCCTCGCCCGCATATTCGCCGAACCGGTTCTGGTAGGTGTTCGAGATATAGGTCCGGTAGGCGGCGAGGTAAGCTTTCTGCTGAGCCTCGTTCATGTCGCGCCAGGCGCGGCCGGCGGCGAACCGGGCCACCGCGTCGATGGCGCTCCGGCGCTCCAGCAGCGCGAGGAATTCAGCGGCTCCTGCAGGGCCTTCGCGGCCGTTCTGCACCAGAGCGCGCAACTCCTCTACGACCTCGGCGACGAAGCTCTCCGCCGCCTTCGTGTCGAGCGCCGCCGCCGGCCGCCCCGAGAGCGCCGCGCCAAGGAACAGAACGAGCGCCCCGCGCCGCGTGATCGCCGTCAACGTCATATCGCCTCCACTCGGCGGCGTCAGTCGCCGAAGATGTTCGGCGCCTGCTCGGCCGTCGTCTCGCCCGCAACCTTCCGCCGCCGCGCCTGGACATAGCCGGTGCGCGAGGTGACGTAGCTGTCCTCACTCTCATATAGGACGTCGTCGATCAGGCCGAAATTGTCGTCGCGCGCCCTCACGGCGGCGAGAGGGCCGCGTGTCGCGTCGATGATCACGATCGTGTTCGCCACCTCGACCGCGCCAACAGTCACGAGGACCGCCGGATCGAGCGCGAAGTTCACGAGGCGGCCGACGAGGTGGCGCTCGGTGTGCGGGCCGAAGATCGGCGCCTCGACGAAGGCGCCTTCCGGCGCGCCCCAGCGCGCAAGCGTGACGCCGAAATCGGTCGGCGTATGCGGCAGGCCGAACTCCGTGGCCGGGTCCAGCAGGCCGCCGGCCCCGATGATGGTGTTGAGCGAGAACCGCGCGAGGGCCGCTCCGGCCTCCTCCGCGTCGCCCTGGAGCACGCGGTTGATGAAGATGGCCGGCAAGCTCAGATGATCCAGTCCGTTCCGCACCATGTGCTGGATCAGCTCCGGCGTCACCGTGTCATAGGCCTGGGTGATCGGCCGGAGGAGCGCTGTATCCACCCCCTTGTTGAAGGAGTGGACGGAGCGGTTCGTGCCCTCGTAAGGGTCGGCGATGAGCTGGCCCTCGACAACGGGCGCGCTAGCGCACCCGGCTGCAAGCAAGGAGAGCGCGAGATACGCCGCCGCCCTGGCGCTGAATGTTCCGCCGCTCATGCCCAGCTCCCGAATCCGTTCCCTATGCGGGCGCTAGCCCGATCCTCCCTCATGCCCCAGCCCACCCCGAGGCGCAAGGAGGCGGCGCCCGGGCGAGCGTGACGTTGCTCACAACCGCGACACCGCGGCGAAGGGCGGAGTCGCCTTTCGCACCGAACATGCTAGAAGCCCACGAATGGCGAGATCGCGACGGGATTGCTTAACGCGCCGCGGCTAGAATGGGCCGCGGATCGTATACGGAGAACGGGCTTCATGGCGGATCAGAACGCGGCGGGCCGGCAGGAACTGCGGAAGGCGCTCTTTTCCTCGCGCAAGCTTCTGGTCGGCGTCGGCGTCTTCAGCGCCTTCGTCAACCTCCTGATGCTGACCGGCCCGCTCTTCATGCTCCAGGTCTATGACCGGGTGCTGGCGTCGAACTCCGAGGCGACCCTGGCCGCGCTCTTCGGACTCATCTGCGCGCTCTTCCTCTTCATGGGACTGCTGGACCACGCCCGCGCCCGTGTGCTGGCCCGCGCCGGAGCACGGTTCCAGAACCTGCTCGACCGGCGGGTGTTCGACGCCGTGCTCCGCCGCTCGGTCGCGCCTTCGGAGCGCACCAAGCCGGAGAGCGGGCTGCGCGATCTGGAGACGATCCAGCGCGTGCTCTCCTCTCCCGCGCCCTTCGCCTTCTTCGACATTCCTTGGACGCCGCTCTTCCTCGCCCTGATCTTCTCGTTCCACTGGCAGCTCGGCGTGGTGGCGATGGGCGGCGGCGCCCTGCTCCTGCTGCTGACCTGGCTGAACGAGATCTCATCTCGCAAGCCGATGGCGGAGAGTCACATGGCGTCGGCCCAGTCGGAGGCGTTCTCGGAGGCGCTCCGCCGCGAGGGCGAGACCGTGCAGGCGCTCGGCATGCGCGGCGCGGCGCTGACGCGCTGGCGCAAGTTCCGGGAAAAGGCGCTGGAGAGCTCGGTCAACGCCTCGGACAGCACCGGCGGCTACGCCACCGCCTCGAAGACCCTTCGGTTCTTCCTGCAGTCCCTGATTCTCGCCGTCGGCGCCGGAGAACAGCGGCCGGTCGTCCGCGACGGCAATGTCGAGGTCGCGACGGTCATGTCGGTCACGCTGTCGACCGACCACAGGGCCGTCGACGGCGCCCTGGGGGCCGAGCTGCTCTCCGCCTTCAAGGGTCTGATCGAGACCCCGGTGATGATGCTGGCCTAGGAGGCGGGCGATGAAGACCATCCTCGCTTTTGGCGACAGCCTGACCTATGGCGCCAACCCGATTCCGGGTGGCCCGCGCCATGCCTATGAGGATCGCTGGCCGACCGCGCTCGAGCGCGGCCTCGGCGGCAAGGCCCGCGTCATTGCCGAGGGGCTGGGCGGCCGCACCACGGTGCATGACGACTGGTTCGCCAATGCCGACCGCAATGGCGCCCGCGTGCTGCCGACGCTGCTCGAGAGTCATTCGCCGCTCGATCTCGTCATCATCATGCTGGGTACCAACGACATCAAGCCGTTCCACGGCCGGACGGCCGGCGAGGCCGGTCGCGGCATGGCGCGGCTGACCCAGATCGTGCGCGGCCACTATGCCGGCAAGCTGATGGCGGCGCCTGAGATTGTCCTCGTTGCGCCGCCCCCGATCATCCGGGGCGACTGGGCCGACATGATGGACCATTTCGGCCCGGACGAAGCCATCGCCACCTCGGTTGATTTCGCCCGCGAGTACCGCAAGCGCGCGACCGAGCAGCAGGTCCATTTCTTCGATGCCGGCACCGTCGCCAGGACCGATCCGGCCGACGGCATCCATCTCGATCCCGCCAATACGCGGGCCATCGGCGAGGGGCTGGTGCCGCTCGTCACGCAGATTCTCGGGC
>JAUHWJ010000342.1 GCA_030424705.1 Alphaproteobacteria bacterium
TCTCGACAAGGCGATCGCAGTGGATTTCCGCGCCGTGCAGCGGCTGATCCGCGTGCTCCATCCGCTCCTGAAGGCGGCTCCGGCGGCGCAGGCGGTGTTCGTCGACGATCCGGACGCGGCGGGCGCGGCCTTCCTCGGCGCCTATGGCGCGGCGAAGGCGGCGGCGCGCGCGCTCGTCCTCTCCTATGCGGCGGAGCAGGCCCGGCGCGGGCCGCGCATCTGGCTCGCCGCCCCGCCGCCGATGCCGACCGCCGTGCGCGCCCGGTTCCGGCCGGGGGAGGACCGCGCCGCTCTCACGCCGACCGCCGATGTCGCGGAGCGGCTTGTCGCGAGGATCGTCGCCGGAGAGGCCGCACCGGGCGAAACCTTCAGGCTCTGAGTCGGCCTCAGCCGACCAGAACCGGCTCCAGCCCCATCGCCTCGGCCAGCGCCTCCAGCCGGCGCTTCACCCGCTCGCCGCTGAAATCCGCCGCCTCGGGCGCGAAGCTGAGGATGAGGCGCGACCCTTCGAGCCGCAGCGCGCAATGGGCTAGCGTGCCGGGCGCGGAGCCGGAGACCATCGCGCCAAGCCGCGCCGCGCGGCCGACGATCTCCGCATCCCGGCGCGCATCGTCGGCAAGCCGGGCGACCGCCGCCGCCTCATGCGGCTGGAGCGAGCCCTTGTAGCGATGCATCAGCGCCGCGCCGAGGAAGAGCCGCCCGCGATGGCCGACGCCGCCGAGATTGGCCCGGCTCACCGTGCCGAAACAGGCCGTGACGCGGAAATCCGGATGCGCCCGCCAGTTCACATCATGAAGCAGGCACACCGCCTCGGCGAGGCGCATCCGGTCCGCCGTCAATCCGCCGAGTATCGGCCGCATCCAGCCGAACAGCTCCTCGCCGAAGCCGGGCTTGCGCGCATGCCGCGCCTCCATCGCCGTCGCCGCGGCGATCAGCGGCTCCTGCCGGCGCAGCCGCTCCCCCATCCGCTCGTAGAGCACGCCCTCGCGCACGCCGAAGGCCGAGATGTCCACGCTCTTGGGCGAGAGATCGGCCAGCAACCGCTTCAGCGCCCGCGCCCCGCCCACCAGCGCGCCGACGCGGGAGGCCGAGACGCCGGCGATCTTCTTCACGTTGGCCACGCTCTCCGAAATCGCCCAGTCGCAGGCTTCCTCCGCCTGCGCCGGCGTCATCTCGTATCCCTGAAGAACGTGGAACGGATAGCCGGCCCGCGCCATCTCCGCCTTCGCCAGCGCCCGCCAGGCGCCGCCGACGAGGATCAGCCGCCCCGCATGGTCCCGGAACGGCGCAGCCGCCGCGCCAAGGGCGAGGAGCGCCCGGCGCGTCAGCGGCGCCTCCGCCTCCGTCAGCCCGAGATGCCCGGCGGAGACGGAGGCGACGGCCCCCACCTTCCCGCCCTTCACCGCCGCAAGTTCGAGCGAGGCGCCGCCGAGATCAGCCACCACCCCCTCCGCCGCCGGCCAGCCGAAGAGCACCCCCTCCGCCGCCAGCCGCGCCTCCTCCCGTCCGGTGACGACGCGGACGGAGACGCCGAGCGCATCCGAAAGCTCGTCGCGGAAGGCCGGCCCGTCATCCGCCTCGCGAAGCGCCGCGGTGCCGATGACCAGCAGCTCCCCCACCCCCATCCGTCGCGCGAGCGCGACGAAGCGGCGGAGCGCGGAAAGCGCGGCGGGCTTCGCCGCGGGGTTGAGCCGGCCTGTCTCCGCCATGCCGCGCCCGAGCCCGCAGATCACCTTCTCGTTGAAGACGTAATCGGGGCTCCTCACCCCGTCCTCGAAGACGACGAGGCGCACGGAGTTCGACCCGATATCGATCACGCCGACGAGCGCTCCGAGCGCGCGCGGAGCGTGCATGGCCTTTTCCAAAGCGGTCATGTCCCTCTCCGCCCGGCTGCGCCTCGCCCCGTTCTATTGCGGCGCAGCGAAGCGAGGTCAAGCGGCAATCCGGGGCGCTCAGCGCAAGCAGGCCTCCACCAGCAGCGCGAAAGCCCGCGCCCGGTGGCTCATCGCGTTCTTCCGCTCCGGGTCCATTTCCCCGAAGGTCTCCGTCTCGCCCTCCGGCAGGAAGATCGGGTCGAAGCCGAAGCCGGCGCGCCCCCGCATCGGCCAGACGATGCGGCCCGGAACCTCGCCGCGGAACAGCTCGTCATGCCCGTCCGGCCAGGCGAGGCAGAGCGTGGAGACGAAGCGCGCGCGGCGCGGCTCCGGCGCCTCCGCCTCTTCGAGGAGGCGCCAGACCCGCGTCATCGCCATCACGAAGTCGCGCCCCCTGCCCGTCTCCGCCCAGTCCGCCGTATGGACGCCAGGCTTGCCGCCGAGCGCCTCGACCTCGATGCCGCTGTCGTCGGAGAGGGCGGGCAGCCCGCTCGCCTTCGCGGCGGCGTGCGCCTTTATCCGCGCATTGCCCTCGAACGTCTCCTCCGTCTCCGCCGGCTCGGGGAGGCCGAGTTCCCCGGCGGAGACCGTCTCGATCCCGAAGGGCGCGAGGAGCGCTCCCATCTCCCGCACCTTCCCCGCATTGTGGGTGGCGACGACGAGCCGCCCGGGTTCGAGCTTCCGGCTCACGCGATCGCGGCCTTCTGCGCCGAGACGAGCTCGCCCACGCCCTTCCGCGCCAGCTTCAGCAACTCCATGAGCTGCGCCTCGGAAAACGGCGAGCCCTCGGCCGATCCCTGCACCTCTACGATCCCGCCCGAGCCCGTGAGGACGAAATTCGCGTCCGTCCCCGCCGCGGAGTCTTCGAGATAGTCCAGATCGAGCACCGGAAAGCCCTCATGCACCCCGCAGGAGATGGCGGCGATGTGCTCCGTCACCGGATTCTCCTTCAGCTCGCCCGCCTTCATCAGCCGGTCCGCCGCCAGCCGGAGCGCGACCCAGCCGCCGGTGATGGAGGCGCAGCGCGTGCCGCCGTCGGCCTGGATAACGTCGCAGTCGATGGTGATCTGCCGCTCGCCGAGCAGGACCCGGTCCGCACCCATCCGCAGCTCTGCTGCGTCTTCGCCTCCCGCTTCATGCGGGTGTTGGTGGCGCGCGGCAGCATCCCGTATTCCGCCGTCACCCAGCCGAGGCCCGTGTTGCGCATGAAGGGCGGAACCCGCTCCTCGATCGTGGCGGTGCAGAGCACATGCGTGTCGCCGACGCGGATGAGGCAGGAGCCCTCGGCGTGGCGGGAGACATGGGGCTCGATGATGACGGCGCGCATCTCGTCGCGCGCTCGGCCGGAGGGGCGCATGGGGGTCCTTTCGAAACGTTCGGGCGGAGGCTTAGTCCCTCCGCCCGGCTTCGTCCACCGCATCGCGCCATTGACCGCGGCCCCCGGTCTTTCTACGTCTCTCGCCCATGCACGCGGCGCCGCTCACCGATCTCAACGAACGCAGCCGGGACATTTTCCGCCGGCTGGTGGAGACCTACATCGAGACGGGCGAGCCGGTCGGCTCCCGCACCATCGCGAAGGGGCTCGACCAGCCGCTCTCCGCCGCCTCCGTCCGCAACGTGATGCAGGATCTCGAGCAGCTCGGCCTCCTCGAAAGCCCGCACGCATCCGCCGGCCGCATCCCCACCCAGTCCGGCCTCCGGCTCTTCGTGGACGGGCTGCTGGAGATCGGGGAAATTTCGGCCGAGGAGCGGGCGGAGATCGAGAAGCTGAACGACGACCGGGACGGGGACATTTCCCGCGCGCTCGACCATGCGGGCTCCATGCTCTCCGGCCTCAGCCAGTGCGCCTCCCTCGTCTTCGCGCCGAAGCGGG
>JAUHWJ010000343.1 GCA_030424705.1 Alphaproteobacteria bacterium
ACGCCGATGGCGGCGCGAAGGCTCGCCTGCGTCACGTCCCGCACGTCCTGCCCGTTCACGAGCACGCGCCCCTTCTGCACGTCGTAGAAGCGGAAGAGGAGGCGGAAGAGGGTGGACTTCCCTGAGCCGGAAGGGCCGACGACGGCGAGCGTCTTGCCGCCCGGCACGGTGAAATCGACGCCCTTGAGGATCGGCCGTTCGCCCTCATAGGCGAATTCCACATTTTCGAACCGCACCTCGCCCGTTCCCGGGTCGAGCGGCTGCGCGCCCGGCCGGTCGGACACTTCGGCTGGCTGGTCGAGCAACGTGAACATGTCCCTCATGTCCACGAGGCTCTGGCGGATTTCGCGATAGACCGTGCCGAGGAAGTTGAGCGGCATGGTGAGCTGGATCATGTAGGCGTTGACGGCGACGAACTGGCCCACCGTCATCTTGCCCGCCTGCACCCCGATCGCCGCCATCGCCATGACGATGACGAGCCCGGCGGTGATGATGACGGTCTGCCCGACATTGAGCCAGGCGAGGGAGACGCCGGTCTTCACCGCCGCCTTCTCGTAGCCTTCCATCGAATGATCGTAGCGCGCCGCCTCCCGCGCCTCCGCGGTGAAATATTTCACCGTCTCGAAATTGAGGAGCGAGTCGACCGCCTTCTGGTTCGCGTCCGTGTCCCGCTCGTTCATGCGGATGCGGATCTTCACGCGCCATTCCGTCACCTTGAAGGTGAACCAGACATAGATCGCGATCGTCACGACGATGACGAGGAAATACCAGCCGGAGAAGGCGAAGAAGAAGATCGCCGCGACCATGCCGAGCTCGAGGATCAGCGGGCCGATGGAGAAGAGCATGAAGCGGAGGAGGAAATCGACGCCCTTTACCCCGCGCTCGATGATGCGGGAAAGGCCGCCCGTCTTCCTTGTGATGTGATAGCGGAGGCTGAGCGCGTGGACATGGCGGAACGTCTCCAGCGCCAGCCGCCGGAGCGCGCGCTGCCCGACCTTGGCGAATACGCCGTCGCGAAGCTGCGCGAAGGCGATGGAGGCCACGCGCGCGAAACCGTAGAAGAGCACGAGCGCGATCGGGGCCAGGAGCCAGGTCGCCGGCTCCGGCGCGTCCGCGGCGAGCCCGTCCACCGCATACATGAAGCCCACGGGCGTCAGCACCGTCGCGATCTTGGAGAGGATGAGCGCGACCATCGCCCCGACGACGCGGATCTTCGCCTCGCGCACCCCGTCCGGCCAGAGATAAGGGGCGACGCGGCGGATGACGCGGAAATCCACCTCCCCGCCGCTGTGGCTGCGGCTGCGCATGTCGTTCATCGGATCGTCCTTCCTTCCCGCACCACTTAGCGCGGGCAGGCGGGCAAGGCCATGCCGGGGAGACCGAAGGCTGACTTGACCGGAACGCGGCACGCCCCAACAAGGCCGGCCGGCGCGCGAACGGAGCGCGGAGGGCCGCGGGCTCCCTCCGGGGGGCCGCCTCGGAGCGAATGGTTTCAGCAGTTCATAGCGTCAGGGACTTCCACGGCTGCACGTCTTGCGCCGTCGCGATGCGGCCTCCCTGTCTGTCCAGTTTGGGTTATGAGAGGTACCGGCGGCGAGCCCGTCGGCCTCCCCGGGTTTGAACCCGTCGCTAGGCTCGGGCCGCCGCCGGTTGGTCTGACCAGCCTGAACAGTTGCATGCGCCGGGCCTGAACCCCGAGCGCGAAGACATGGACAGGGCACGATCATGACACGGAACTACATCGGAATCGACCTCTCGAAAGACCGGCTCGACATCTTCGAACCGGAGGAGGGGCGCGCGTTTCCCTGCGAGAACGCCCCCGCCGCGATCCGCGCCTTTCTCGCGCGGCGCGGGCCGGAAGACGTGCTCGTCTTCGAGGCCACATCAGGCTGCGACCGGGCGCTGATCGCGGAGGCGGTCCGCGCGGGCCGGCCCTTCGTCCGGCTCAACCCGCTTCACGCCTGGCATTTCGCCCGCTCGCTCAATCTGCCGAAGACCGACCGGGTGGACGCGCGCATGCTCGCCCGCCTCGGCCGGGAGCGACAGCCCGAGCCCCATCGCCCGCCCGCGGCGAGCCGGGCCGAGCTGGCCGCGCTCGCGGGCCGGCGCGACGAGCTCAAGCGCATGGAGACGCAGGAGAAGAACCGCCTCGCCGACGCCGGGGGAGACTTCGTCGCCTGCGACATCCGCGCCTCGCTCCGGGCGCTCGCCGCGCGCATCGCCCGGATCGAGGCCGAGATCGAGGCCCATCTCGCCCGCCATCCCGACCTTGCGCGCGACGCCGCCCTCCTGCGCGCCATCCCCGGCGTCGGACCCGTCGTCGCCACCGGCCTCCTCGCCCATCTCCCCGAGCTCGGCCATCTCGACCGGCGGCGCATCGCCTCGCTCGGCGGCCTCGCGCCGCGCGCCCGGGAGAGCGGCAAGTTCGCCGGCAAGCGGAGGATCGGCGACGGGCGACGCCACATCCGGCGCCTCCTCTACATGGCCAGCCTCAGCGCCGCCCGCGCCCCCGGCTTGCTCGCCGACTGCGCCGAAAGGATGAAGGCGGCGGGCAAGCCGGGAAAGGTCATCCTCATCGCCATCGCAAGACGCCTCCTCGTCCTCGCCAACGCCATCCTCAGAGACCGGACACCATACAGGGCCGTCGAAGCAGGCTGATCGAAACACAGTTGCCTGGCGGGAGGGAGGCCGCGGCCCGGTCTGGTCGACCGGGCCAAGGGAAGCGGGGGGAGCGCTACGCCTCCGCCCGGCCGGCTCAAGAAAAGCTCGACCTTCCGCCCTACTCGCCCGGCGCGGGAAGCGTGAAGATCTGGCCCGGATAGATGAGATCCGGGTCGCGGATCGCGTCCCGGTTCGCGCCGTAGATCAGCGTGTAGCGGACGCCCTCGCCATAGACCGAGGCGGCGATGCGCCAGAGGCTGTCCCCTCGCTGCACGGTGAAGGCGCCGGGCGCGGCGGCGGCGGCCTCGGCCGGCTCGCGCAGGAACGGCGTTTCGATCCGGCTGCGGACGCCGTCCGGCGTCACCTCGTCGAGCCGCAGGCGATAGGCGCCGGCGGCGACGCCCGCCGTATCCCAGGCCCAGGCGCCGGCGCCGTCGGCCCGCGCGGCGCCGAGCGGCGCGTCATCGAGATAGAGCCTGATTTCCGACCCCGGATTCGCCCGGCCGGAAAAGCGGACGCGCCCCTCTGCGTCATAAGAGATGACGTCGAGCGCCACGCCGCCTTCGGGACGCGGCGCGGGCTGGAGAACCTCGGCGCCCGTCTCCGTCGCGCGGGCGACGACGGGCGCATCGCCCTCCCCCGCCCCGCCGAGAATGAGCACGGGCGCCGGCTCCGGCGCGGGCGGCGCGGCGGCCTCTTCCGTCTCGGCCGGGTCCGGCGCGGGGAGGGCGGCCCGGGCCGTCACGCTCTGTGCGTCGACGGCGGGATCGACGCGGACGAAGGCGGTGAAGGCGCCGTCCGCCCCCGCCCGCGCCGCGCCGACCACGGCGCCGCCGACGACGATCTCGACCTCCGAACGCGGCTCCGCCCGCCCGGCGACGAGCCCGGCCCCGTCCGGCTCCACCCTCACGAGGTCGAGCGCGGGGGGCGCCGGGGCTGCGACGGGCTCGGGCGCCTCCGGCGCGGCGGCTTCGGGCTCAGGTGCGGGCGTGGAAGCCGCCTGCTCCGGTTCCGGCGCGACGTCGGTTTCAGACGGGGCGGCGGGCGCGGCGGGTTCCGGCGGCGCGGCGGCGGGCGGAACG
>JAUHWJ010000344.1 GCA_030424705.1 Alphaproteobacteria bacterium
ACCCGGAGACGGGCGCGAAGCTGCACCAGTATTCCCACGCCAACCGGCAGACGGAGGGCTGGCTCCGCAGCCCATTCTACCACGTTCTCACCCACGGGCTCGACCGCCTTCGCCGCCGTCTCGTCGGGCCGGACGCGCTCCTCGATTTCGACGTGCTGCACGAGTTCAAGGAGCAGGGGCTCACCGACTACCTGATGACATCCTCCACCTTCCGCATCGCCGAGGTGCAACAGTTCGAGGGGCGCGGGACGGGCATAATCGCCTCCTGGGCCACGAAGCGGGAGACGGGTTTCAGCCGCGGGGACATCGAGGCGCTGAACCGCATCCAGCGCAGCTTCGCTGTCGCCTGCCGCGTCGCGATCCAGCAGCGTGTGATGGTCAACCTCGCCCACACCTATCTCGGGCCGACCGCGGGCGCGAAGGCGCTGGCCGGGGAGATCCGGCGCGGCGACGGCTCGAAGATCCGCGCGGTCGTCTATTATGTCGACCTCCGCGGCTCGACCCACCTAGCCGAGAGTATGGAGCCGGACGCCTACCTCACGCTCCTGAAGACCTATTTCGACTGCGCGGCGCAGCCGGTGATCGACGAGGGCGGCGAGATTCTCGACTATGTGGGGGACGCGGCGCTGGCCATCTTCCCGATCGAGGGGGATATCGGCGGCGCGGAGGCGGCGCGCGCCGCGCTTCGGGCGATGGAAGCCGCCCTCCTCCGACGGGAGGAGGCGCTGGCCGAGACGCCGGACCTGCCGCTCCGCTTCTCCATCTCCATAGCGGCCGGGGAGGTGATGTTCGGCAATGTCGGCGTGCCGGCGCGGCTCTCCTTCTCCGTCATCGGCGCGGTGGTGAACGAGGTGGCGCGGATGGACGACGCCTCCAAGATCCTCGGCCGCGCCGTTCTGGTAACGAAGGAGATCGCGGCGGTGGAGCCGGAGTGCTGGGCGAGCCTTGGGCCGCAGGCCCTCGCCGGCGTGCCGCAGCCCGTCGAACTCTTCATCCGCCGCTGCGAGCGGGACGCCTTCTCGGCCGACTACGTCCGCGCCGCCTCCTGAGGGTTCGGCGGGGAGCCGCCGGCCTGCTCCCGCCAGGCCGCAGCCTCGCACCCACGGGGCGAGTGTGTTCCCGGTCAGCCTTCTTCCGGCGCCCCGGCGGCGGCGAGCAGCGCCGCCCGGCCCGGCGCGAAGTCTTCGGCGATCCAGCGCGCCTCGGCCCGTTTCAGCGCGGCGCCGAGGGCGGGGCCGGGGCGCCAACCCACGGCGATCAGGTCGGCGGCGGAGAGCGGCATCGCGGCCGCCGCGCCGCGGGCGATATCCGCCCTCCAGCCTGGCGGGAGCGGCTCGCCGCCGGCGGCGCGGATCAGGAGCGCATCCCGCGCCGCCTCCGCGCCGTGGCGCCAGGCGGCTTCGGCAGGGCCCTGCCCGCCGCAGAAGGCGGCGCGGATCGCGCCGAGCGCCGCCCCCTCGGCCCGCGAGAGGCGGAGCGCGCGGGCGGCCC
The DNA here is from genome assembly GCA_030424705.1 of Alphaproteobacteria bacterium. Classification (GTDB taxonomy): domain Bacteria; phylum Pseudomonadota; class Alphaproteobacteria; order Rhodobacterales; family Rhodobacteraceae; genus Pikeienuella. The sequence continues at coordinate 1,492 of JAUHWJ010000344.1, forward strand.
CGGCGGCGGCGAGCGCGGCGAGGCGGCGGAGCGGGGCGGGCGCCTCCCCCTCGCGCCGCTCCGCCGCGACGAGGCCGGCGAAGGGCGCGGCGCCGGGCAGGGCGAGGGGGAGGACCGGCCCCATCGCGGCGAGCGCGGGCTCCGGGTCCGGCGCGGCGAGGAGCTTAATCATCTCGGCCCCGATCCGCTCTTGCGAGACACGGGCCAGGCCCGGGGCGAGGTCATGGCAGGCGTCGAGGGCGGCCGGGTCGTCGAAGGCGAAGCCGAGTTGGGCATGGAAGCGGAAGAAGCGGAGGATGCGGAGATAATCCTCCTCGATCCGCCGCCGCGGCTCCCCGACGAAGCGGAGGCAGCGGGCGGCGAGGTCCGCGAGGCCCTCCCCGGTCGGGTCGAGCACGGCGCCGGACGCGTCCGCATAGAGAGCGTTCAGCGTGAAGTCCCGCCGCGCCGCATCCTCCGCCACGGATTCGGTATAGGCGACGACGGCGCGCCGCCCGTCCGTCTCCACATCGCGGCGGAGGCTGGCGACCTCGAAGGGCCGACCCATCGCCACAATGGTGACGACGCCGTGGTCGATCCCGGTCGGGTGCGCATGGAGGCCGGCCTCGACGGCGCGGCGCATGGTTTCTTCGGGCGGGGCGGCGACACTGATGTCCACGTCCGCGCCCTCGCGGCCCATCAGCGCGTCCCGCACGCAGCCGCCGACGAAGAGCGGGCGGAGCGGCGCGAGCGCCGCCATCGCCGCCTTCACCGCCGGGTCCGCGAGCCAGGCGGGCGCGATCCGCTTCATTCTGCGGCCCGGACGCCCTGCAAGGCGGCGATCCGGTCCGCCAGGGATTTCAGCATCCCGGCGGTGGCGCCCCAGATGTAGCGGCCCTCCCAGGGGATCGCGTAGTAGAGCCGCGTCTTGCCGCCCCATTCGCCGCTGTGGCGCTTCAGGTTCGCCGGGTCCATCAGGAAATCGAGCGGCGCCTCGAAAATCTCTTCGACCTCGCCGGGTTCGGGCCGGAGCGGGGCGGACGGGTCCACGATCGCGACGACGGGCTCGACGCGGAAGCCGGTGCCCGTCTCGTAGGGGTCGATGACGCCGAGCACCTCCACGGCCGCGCGCGGGAGGCCGACCTCCTCCTCCGCCTCGCGGAGGGCGGCGGAGACGGCGTCCGCATCGGTAGCGTCGATCTTGCCGCCGGGAAAGGCGATCTGCCCCGCATGCTCGCGCATCGTCGTCGGGCGCTGCGTGAGGATGACGGAGAGGCCGTGCCGCCGCTCCACGACGCCGCAGAGCACGGCGGCGGGGCGGAGCGGGCGGGCGCCGTTGAGGGCGCGCTTGATCTCCGGGTTCAGGTCGTAATCCGAACGCCGCGCGCCGGCGAGGCGCACTGCGCGTTCAATCTCGGATCGGCTCAGCCCTGACATGCGCCCCATTTGCGCCCGGGGGATGCGGAAGGCAAGCGTGAGGCCGGCTCTACGACATCCCCGAGACGCAGCGCGCCCGGCTCCAGAACCTCCGCATACCAGCCGCCATGCCCGCGCATCGCGTTCCAGCCGCCGGGGCCGAGCGCCGCCTCCATGCGGGAGCAGGGCGGGCAGGGGCCGGTGATGCGGAGGAGGGCGCCGCCGATGCGGACGGCCCCGTGGCGGAGGGCGGCGAGGTTGACGCCGGAGATTGCGAGGTTGCGGCGGAGGAGAGCGGGCGCAGCCTCCGCCCGGGCCGAGAGGGCGGCGATGACGGGGAGATGCTCCCATTGGATCAGCGTCACCGCGCGCAGGCCGGGCGCGCCGGCGCCGCGATGGTCCCCGATCAGCCCGGCGGGGCCGATCTCCGCCGCCTCCGGCTCCTCCATCGGTTCGCGGCGGGCGGGGCGGAGGCCGATCCATTCGAGCCGGCCGGCCTGCGCATGGCGTCCGATCCGCTCCGCGAGGCCCGCCGGGACGCCGCTCACAGCCCGACTTCCTCCGCCGGGCAGAAGGGAAAGAAGGCCCCGGAGGAGCGGAGGCCGAACATCCGACGGCCCGCAGCCTCCTCCACCTCGCCGGCCTCGACGAGGCGGTAATAGCTCTTCCGGTCGATCAGCGCCTCCAGCCCGCGGCGGACATGGACATAGGGCGAGGGCTCGCCCGTCTCCGCGTCGCGCTCCACGCGGATCGGGTTTTCGGGGCCGGCGACCGTCTCGTCCCCGACATTCGTGCGGAAGGTGAGGATCTGCCCCTTGCCCTTTCCTTCCACTTCGAAATCCACGGCGACGAAGG
>JAUHWJ010000345.1 GCA_030424705.1 Alphaproteobacteria bacterium
CGCCCGTCTCCGTCGATCAGGGAGCCGGCGGGCGGGGCCTTCCCGCCTTTCATCGCGACAAGAATCTTGCCCTCCGCCGCCGTGGAGGTCGCGAAATCGAGAAGGAAATCCTCGCCGCCCGGGTTCGGCACCCCGATGCAGACCGGGTTGGTGGAAAAGCGCCGCTCCGCCGCGCCGAAGGGCGCGACGAGCATGGAGCGCCCGACATTGACGAAATGGATCGAAGCGAGGCCGGCGGCCGAAGCCCGCTCCGCCCATTCCCCGATCCGCCCGAGATGACCGGCGCGGCGGAGCGCGACGAGCGCGACCCCTTCGCGTTTGGCGCGCTCCACGCCGATTTCCACGGCCTGCCGCCCAACCGTCTGTCCGAAGCCGAAGCCGCCGTCGAGGAGCAGGAAGGCGCCTCCGTCCGTCACCACCTCCGCCTTGCCGCCGAAGACCATCTGGCCCAGCCGCGCATTCTCAAGATAGCGCGGCGTGCGGACGACGCCGTGGCTGTCATGCCCGGCGAGATTGGCTCCGACGAGATTGGCCGCGATCTCCTGCGCCTCCTCGGCGGAGGCGCCGGCGGCGGCGAAGGTTCCGGCGATGAAGGCGGTGAGCCGCTCCGCCGGGATCAGCACTTCATCCTGCGCCATTCACTGATACCGCGCCCAGTCCTGCCCGCGGCAGAAGACGATCACGCAGCCCTCCACCGCCAGCACGTCGCCCTTCAGCTCCATGTTGGCCGAATAGGTCTTGTCGTCATCCGGGGCCCAGATTTCCCCGTCGTCCCACTTGTTCTCTCCGTCGGGCTTCATGCCCGTGATCATCTGCCGGCCTAGATGCTCGTAGCTCTCGTTCACGGCGCCGGAGACGTTCCGCGCCTCGACGATCGTGCCGCAGAGCGCGTCGCCGCAGGGCGCGACCTCGACGACGAGGAAGCCCCCCTCCTCGTTCGGGTTGGTCATCCACTTCCCCGTCGCATCGGCGGCGGCGGCGCCGGCGAGGAGGGAGAGGGCGGCGGCGGCGATGAGTCTCATGGCGGGCTCCCGTTGGATGTTGCCATCGTAAAGATGCCGGCTTCCCCGGCTTCGTCAACCCCGTTTGCGAGCCCGCGCGAAAGCCGTTAAGACGCGTGGCGGAGCCCGGTGGAGCGCAGCATGATCCTCTATCCCGCGATCGACCTCAAGGCCGGCGCCTGCGTGCGCCTCCTGCGGGGGGAGATGGACCAGGCCACCGTCTTCAACGAGGACCCGGCGGCGCAGGCGCGCGCCTTCGCCGCTTCCGGCGCCGAGTGGCTCCATGTGGTCGATCTCGACGGCGCCTTCGCCGGCCGGCCGGAGAACGCCGCGGCGGTGGAGGCGATCCTCCAGGCCGTCTCCATCCCAGTCCAGCTCGGCGGCGGGGTGCGGGACATGGGCGCGCTGGAGGGTTGGCTCGCCAAGGGAATATCCCGCGTCATCCTCGGCACCGCCGCCGTGCGGGACCCGGCCTTCGTGAAGGCCGCGGCGAAGGCGCATCCGGGCCGCATCGCGGTCGGTATCGACGCGCGGGACGGCAAGGTCGCGGTAGAGGGCTGGGCGGAGACGACGGGGGAAGAGGCGACGGACCTCGCGAAGGCCTATGAAGGCGCCGGCGTCGCCGCGATCATCTACACCGATATCGAGCGGGACGGGGCGATGCAGGGCCCGAACGTGGCCGCAACTGCGGCGCTCGCCCGCGCCGTCTCGATCCCTGTCATCGCCTCCGGCGGCGTCTCCTCTCTCGACGATCTCCGCGCCCTCCGCGATTGCGGCGCCCCGCTGGATGGCGCGATCTCGGGCCGCGCGCTCTATGACGGGCGGATCGACATCGCCGAGGCGATGGCGCTGCTGAGAGGGTCAATCACGTCTTGTTAGACCCAAAATAGAATCCCGTCACCGCGCCGACCAGACCGACGAGAGGTGTGATGAGCGCCTCCACCATCGGCTTAATGTCCTCTACCGAGAAATCCCCGCAGGCCGCGACGCCCGCTCGGGCGCAGAGCGGCGGGACCAGCGTCAACAGAAGGCCGCCGACGACAACAAAACCGAGTAGCCATACAAGGCGGAGCGCGATCTCACCGCGCTTCCTCTCACGATCGTCGTCACGATTATAGAGGGCGCTCTCGGGTGCTTCGGCGGCCCGTCTGCTGCCGGGCGAGTTGGGCGTTTCGTCGAGCTCTTCGCGGGAATCAGCCGGATCATAAAGCGCACTGTCAGGCGCCATCTCCGCGCGCCGACCACCCGGTTCGTCGGGTAGTCGGTCCAGATCTACCTCTCCCTCCTCGCCCGCCATCGTCTTGCGTCACTTCAGCAGAATCTGCCGCATCTGACCGTTCTTGTCTTCCGTGAGAACCTTGCCTTCCTTCTGCACCACCTCGGAGAAGAAGCTCTCATGGTTGATCGCGCTCCGCAGCACCTCGGTCATTGTGGTCTGGCGGTTATAGGCGAGGGTCTTTAGAAGCTCGAAAGCCTCCTCCGGCAGGTTGGCGGAGATCTTCACCGTCTTCTGGCTCATACCATAGCTCCGTATTGTTGGCGCGCGGCCTTCGTATATACCGCATGCATACCATATCGTCGCGCGGGTGAGCCAGCGCAATCGTTGCGAAAGCGCGGCGGCGCGGATACGAAAGCGATCAAGTTGGGATGATACCCGCCCGGCCGCGGAAAGAAAGATCGGCATGCTGAAGACCCGCGTCATCCCCTGCCTCGACGTGAAGGACGGGCGCGTGGTGAAGGGCGTCAACTTTGTCGACCTTCGCGACGCGGGGGACCCGGTGGAGCAGGCCGCGCTCTATGACGCCGCGGGGGCGGACGAGCTCTGCTTCCTCGACATCACCGCAAGCTCCGACAATCGGGAGACGATCCTCGACGTCGCGCAGCGGACGGCGGAGCGCTGCTTCATGCCGCTCACCGTGGGCGGCGGGGTGCGGACGCTGGAGAACATCCGGGACCTCCTGCGCGCCGGGGCCGACAAGGTCTCGATCAACACCGCGGCGGTGAAGGACCCGGATTTCGTCGCCCGCGCGGCGGAGAAGTTCGGCGCGCAATGCATTACCGTCGCCATCGACGCCAAGACGGTTTCCCCCGGCAAATGGGAGATCTTCACCCATGGCGGGCGGGAGCGGACGGGGATCGACGCCGTCGCATTCGCCCGCCAGATGGCTGAGAAGGGCGCGGGCGAGATCCTCCTCACCTCGATGGACCGGGACGGGACGAAGGAAGGCTACAACCTCCCCCTCACCCGCGCGGTCGCCGAAGCCGTCCCGATCCCCGTGATCGCCTCGGGCGGGGTTGGCACGCTGGAGCATCTCGTGGAGGGAGTCACCGAGGGCCGCGCCTCCGCCGTCCTCGCCGCCTCGATCTTCCATTTCGGCCAGCACACGATCCGCGAGGCGAAGGAGGCGCTGGCCGCGGCCGGCGTTCCGGTGCGGCTGTGAGCGCGCTCGAACGGCTCGCGGCGACCATCGCCGCGCGGAAAGCGGCGGGGGACGCGGCGAGCTCCCACACCGCCCGCCTCCTCGCCGCCGGCCCTGCGAAATGCGCACAGAAATTCGGGGAGGAGGCGGTGGAGGCCGTCATCGCCGCCGCCTCCGGCGGGCGGGAGGAGACGGTCTCCGAGGCGGCGGACGCTCTCTATCACCTCCTCGTCATGCTCGCCGCGCGGGACATCACGCTCGCGGATGTGGAGGCGGAGCTGGCGCGGCGCGAGGGCGTCTCCGGCCTCGCGGAGAAGG
>JAUHWJ010000346.1 GCA_030424705.1 Alphaproteobacteria bacterium
GATCCGCGTCGTGGCGGACGAGCAGGAGGCGATCGTGGAGGCGGTGAACGCGCTCCGCGCGCGGGTCGATCATCTCTTCACTTCCGGCGGGATCGGGCCGACGCATGACGACATCACCGCGGATGCGGTCGCCGCGGCCTTCGGCGCTCCGATCGGCGTGCGGGAGGACGCGCGCGCGATCCTCGAAGCCTATTACGCCGCCGGGGAGCTGAACGAGGCGCGGCTCCGGATGGCGCGAGTACCGGAGGGCGCGACGCTGATCCTCAATCCGGTCAGCCAGGCGCCGGGCTTCACCATAGGCAACGTGCATGTGATGGCGGGCGTCCCCGCCGTCTTCCAGGCGATGCTGGAGGGCTTGCGCCCGGTGCTGAAGGGCGGCGCGCCGCTCCTTTCCTGGGCGTTCCGCGTCGCGGCGCCGGAGGGCGAACTGGCGGCCCCGCTCGGCGCGCTCGCGGCGCGGCACCCCGCGCTCTCCTTCGGCTCCTATCCCTTCTATCGCGGCGGCGCCGGCTCAACGCTCGTCGCGCGCGGGGCCGACCGGGCGGCGCTGGAGGCGGCGGCGGCGGAGCTTCGCGCCATGCTCGCCGCGCTCGGCGTCTCCGACATTGCCGAAACCCCGCCGGGCTGAGGGCGCGATGCCGGAGCTTCCCCTCGGCCTCTCGCTCTGGCTCGACCTTGCCGGAACCTTCGTATTCGGGCTCTCGGGCGCGATGCTCGGCGTGCGGAAGGGATTGGACGCGTTCGGTCTCGTTGTCCTCGCGCTCGCCGCCGGGCTCGCGGGCGGGGTGCTGCGGGACGTGGCGCTCGGCGCGACGCCGCCGGCGGGGCTGGCCGATTCGCGCTATCTCCTCGCGGCGATGGCGGCGGCTGCGACCGTGTTCTTCGCGCACCGGCTGATCGAGAAGGCGACGAAGCCGGTGATGATGCTCGATTCGCTCGGGCTCGGGCTCTTCGCCGTCGCCGGCTGCACCAAGGCGCTGGCCTTCGGGCTCGACCCGCTGCCGGCCGTGCTCCTCGGCGTCGTTTCCGCCGTGGGGGGCGGCGCGCTGCGCGATCTTCTGGTGGCGGAGACGCCGCGGGTGCTGCGGGAGGAGGTCTATGCGCTCGCCGCGCTGCTGGGCGCCTCCGTCGCCGCTCTCGGCGCGCGGATGGACTGGCCGGAGACGGCGACGGCCGCCGGGGCGGTGGCGCTGACCTGTCTGCTCCGCATAGTCAGCGTCCGCCGTGGATGGCGCGCGCCGAAGGCGCCGGGCTCCTGACGCCCGCTCAGCGCGCCGCCCAGGCGTCCACGCTCGCACGCGTCAGGTCGGGGTAGTCCGAGAAGAACCCGTCGAGGCCCATGGCGATCAGCGGCGCGGTGATCCGGTCCGATTCCACCTGCGAGGTCGGGCGGAGCGTGTAGCCGTGGACGGCGAGGCCGAGTGAATGCGCCGCGGCGACGAACTCCGCCGAGAGCGCGCCGCGGGAGACGGAAACGCCGACGCCGGAGGCGAAAAGGGCGATCTCTTCGAGCGAAACCGCCCCGCCCCGCTGCTCCAGCACGAAGGCGTCGCCGCGCCTTCCCGCCGCCCCGAGGGCGACGAGGGGGATCGCGGTTCCCGCCTCCGCCTGGATCGGCCCGAGGGCGCGGAGCGCATCGAGGTCGAAGCTCTGGATCAGCGCCCGCCCCCCTGCCCCGCCGCGACCGGCAGCCTTGAGCGCGGCGACGATGGCGCGGAGCTGGGCTTCGCTCGTCGGCGCCTTCGCCTCCGGATAAACGCCGATCCGAAGGCCCGTCTCCTGTTCATAGGCCGAGAGGAGGGTTAGGACTTCTGCGAAAGTCGGCACGGCCAAGGGGCGATCCGACCTGGGCGCGAAGCCGGGACGGGTCGTGGAAGCGGCGCCGGTAGGGCGGACAGTGAGCCGCGCGATCTCCTCCGCCGTGAAGCCGGAGACGGCGTAGCCGCCCGCCCGGCCGGGAAACATGATCTCCGCATCCGTCGTCCGCTCCAGCGTATCGTCATGCATGGCGACGAGTTCGCCGTCGGCCGTGATCGCGAGATCGGGCTCGATGAAATCCGCCCCCATGGCGATGGCGAGTTCGTAGCCCGCCAGCGTGTGCTCCGGCAGATAGCCGGGCGCGCCGCGGTGGCCGATGACGACGGGGGCGGCCCCGCCGAGGGTCGGGAAGTCCGCGGCGGCGGCGGGGAGCGCGAGCAGGAAGGCGAGAGCGAGGCGGAGCATCGGCGGATCCTTCAGGCGGCGGAGACGCGGAGCACGACCTTGCCGGTCGCCGCGCGCGTGCGGAGAAGGTCGAGCGCCGCCTCCGCCTCGGCCAGCGGCAGGACATGGGAGACATGCGGGCGGAGCCGCCCCGCCTCCCACCAGCCGAAGAGCCGCGCGAGGCTCTCCGCCATCGCCGCCGGGTCAAGCTTCGCCCAGGCGGACCAGTAGAAGCCGAGCACGGCGAGGTTCTTCACAAGGAGGATGTTCGCCGGGATCTGCGGAGTCTCCCCGCCCGCGAAGCCGATGGGGAGGATGCGCCCGCCCGGCTTCGCGGCGCGGAGGCAGGCGGCGAAATCGGCGCCGCCCACAGTCTCATAGACCACGTCCGCGCCGCCAAGCGCCTTCGCCTCCGCCACGATGTCCGCGCTAGTGGAATCGAGCAGGACGTCGGCCCCCGCGGCCTTCGCCGCCGCGAGCTTCTCCGCCCCGCGCGCGCAGGCGACGACGCGGGCGCCCATGAGCTTGCCGATCTCCACCGCCGTCAGCCCGACGCCGCCCGCCGCGCCGGTGACGAGCAGCGTCTCCCCCGGCTTCAGCCCGGCGCGGAAGTTCAGCGCCATTTCCGAGGAGCCGTAGGCGACGAGGAAGCCGGCGGCGACCTCGTCCGGCATCGCCTCGGGGACGGGGACGCAGAGCCGGGAATCCGCGACGGCGTATGCGGCGAAGCCCCCGCGCACGAGCGCGGCGACGCGCGTTCCGGCAGGAAGGGCGCCCGCCTCGACGATGCCGCACACCTCGAGCCCCGGCGCGAAGGGGAAGGGCGGCGTCTCCTGATACCGGCCCTTCACCATCAGCGTGTCCGCGAAGTTGACGCCCGCGGCGCGGATGCGGATCAGCGCCTCGCCCTCCCGCGGCTCCGGGCGGGGCAGCGCGCCGTCGCGGAGCGCGGCGCCCGGCGCGTCGGCGATCATGGCGCGCATCATCGCGCCTGACGCCTTGGCTGCGCGCCGCCAGAGGGCGCGCTACGCTGGTTGCGCGCATGCGATTCAGGGATGGTTGTCACTCGCGTCGCCTTCGATGGTTCCGTCGATGCGTTCTTGGCGGCGCCGACCGGGGCGCCCTTGTCGCTTGCGATGCCGCAGGGCGCCCATAGACCGGTCAACATGTCCATTGCGCCTCACGCCGCGAGCATGGCGGCGGCGCGGGCCGCCGGCCCGCCCTCGGCGGCGGGCGAGAGGCTGAGCGTGAGCCGCCGTGGGAGCGTTCGCCGCTCCGGAAAGGGGGCGACGAGACGGCCCGCCTTGATCGCGGCCCTGACCAGATGGGAATGGCCTATGAGCACGCCGCCGCCGGAGGCCGCCTCCTCGACCGCGAGCGCATAGAGGGAATGGACCGGCCCCGCAGGCGGCCGGCGCGGCGCGCCGGGCGCGATTTCGGCCCAGAGCGCCCAGTCCCCCGGCCAGGCGGCGTCCGTCAGCAGCGCCTCCCGCGCGAGGTCGGCAGGGCGGCGGAGGCGGCGGGCGACGGAGGGTGC
>JAUHWJ010000347.1 GCA_030424705.1 Alphaproteobacteria bacterium
CGGGCCTGACGCTGCCGGGGGATGCGTGATGCTGCTCGGCTGCGTCGGCGACGATTTCACCGGCTCCTCCGACCTCGCCAACACGCTGGCGAAGGCGGGGATGCGGGTGACGCAGTATTCCGGCGTGCCGACAGGCCCCGCCGCGCCGGGGGTGGAGGCGGGCGTGGTGGCGCTCAAGTCCCGCACCATCGACCCGAAAGAGGCGGTGCGGCTTTCTCTCCTCGCGCTCGAATGGCTGGCGGAACAGGGGTGCAGGCAGTTCGTCTTCAAGTATTGCTCGACCTTCGATTCGACGCCGGAAGGCAATATCGGCCCCGTGGCCGAGGCGATGGCGAAGGCGCTGGGGGAGACGCGGGTGATCGTCTGCCCCGCCTTTCCAGGCGCCGGACGCACGATCTTTCAGGGGCATCTCTTCGTTGGGGACAGGCTCCTCTCCGAGTCCGGGATGGAGAGCCACCCGCTCACCCCGATGACCGACCCGGACATCCGGCGCTGGCTCGCGCAGCAGACGCGGATGAAGGTCGGCCATGTGCCGGCGCGGACCGTCTCCGCCGGCGCCGCCGCGATCCGGCGGGCGCTGGAGGCGGAGGCGGAGGCGGGGCGGCGGCTGATCGTGACGGATGCGACTTCGGACGCCGACCTTCTCGCCCTCGGCGGCGCGGCGGACGGGTTGAAGCTCGTGACGGGCGGCTCCGGGATCGCGATGGGCCTGCCGGAGAATTTCCGCCGGGCCGGGCTCCTGAAGGGCGGCGGCGGGGCGTGGGCCGGCGTGCTGGGCCGCGCCGCGATCCTCTCCGGCTCCTGCTCGAAGGCGACGCGCGGGCAGGTCGCGGCGCATGACGGGCCGAAGCTGGAGGTGACGGCGGAGGCCGTCATGGCCGGGGAGATCGACGGGGCGAAGTCGGCCGAATGGGCGCTCGCGCAGCGCGGCGTGCCGCTCGTCTATTCTTCGGCCGACCCCGCCGTGGTCTCCGCCGCGCAGGAGCGGTTCGGGCGGGAGGAGGTCGCCGGCCGGATCGAGCGGCTGATGGGGGAGGCGGCGGTCGCCCTCGTCGAGGGCGGCGTCACGCGCCTCGTCACCGCGGGCGGGGAGACTTCGGGCGCCGTGGTCGAGGCGCTGGGCGTCGCGGCGATGGAGATCGGGCCGGAGATCGACCCGGGCGTGCCGGCGCTCAAGGCGGAGGGCAGGGCCCTCGCGCTCGCGCTCAAGTCCGGCAATTTCGGGGGCGAGGACTTCTTCGCCCGTGCGGTGGCGGCGCTCGCCCCGCCGCGAAGAGGGGCGGAGGAATGAGGGCCTCAGACTCGATTTCCATGGAAATCTTCCATTTTCCCTTGATTCAAAACACTAATTTCGAGCGCCGGTTTTTCGGGTCCTCTGGACGATGACCGAGTCCGCCCTCCGCGAGGCGATCTGCCGCTTCGCCGCTTCGCTCCATGCGCGAGGGCTCACGCCCGGCTCCTCCGGCAATATCTCTGCGCGGACGGAGGATGGCGGGCTTCTCGTCACGCCCACCGGCTCCGGCTTCGGCGCGCTCGACCCGGCGCGGCTTTCCCGGCTTGACGCCGCGGGGCGGCTCCTCTCCGGCGACCCGCCGACGAAGGAGATGCCGCTCCATTCCGCCTTCTACGAGACGCGGGCGGGGGCGGGGGCGGTCGTCCATCTCCATTCCGTCCATTCCGTCGCGCTCTCGATCCTGCCAGAGACGGACCCGGATTGCGTGCTGCCGCCGCTCACCGCCTATTCGGTCATGCGCGTCGGCAAGGTGAAGCTTCTCCCCTATTTCCGGCCCGGCGACCCGGCGATGGGGGATGCCGTGCGGAGCCTCGCCGGGAAGCGTTCCGCCGTCCTCCTCGCCAATCACGGGCCTGTCGTGGCGGGGAAGGACCTCGAATCCGCCGTCTTCGCGATGGAGGAGCTGGAGGAGACGGCGAAGCTGACGCTCCTCACGCGCGGCATGGCCCCGCGCGGGCTTAAGACGGCGGAAATCGCCGACCTTGTAAGGACGTTCGGGGCGGAATGGGGGGAATGATGCGCTTTTCGGCCAATCTCGGGTTTCTCTGGACGGAGCTTGCGCTGACGGATGCGATCCGCCGCGCGAAGGCGGCGGGCTTCCAGGCGGTGGAGATGCACTGGCCCTACGAGACGCATGCGGAAGTCGCCCGCGCCGCGCTGGAGGAGACGGGGCTGGCCCTCCTTGGCGTCAACACGGTGCGGGGCGAGGCGGGGGAGAATGGCCTCGCCGCGCTGAAGGGGCGGGAGGCGGAGGCGCGCGCCGCCATCGACCAGGCGCTCGAATGGGCGGACGAGACGGGCGCGCATGCCGTTCATGTCATGGCCGGGCGGTTCGGCGACGAGGCGACCTATATCGCCAATCTCCGCTATGCGGCGGAGGAGGCGCGGGACCTTGGCAAGACCATCCTCATCGAGCCGCTGAACGCCCGCGACGCGCCCGACTATTTCCTCACCGAGGTGGAGCAGGCGGCGGAGATCATCATCCGCACCGGCGCGGCGAATATCCGCATCATGTTCGACTGCTACCATGTGCAGGTGATGCAGGGGGACATCCTCCGCAGGTTCGAGGCGTTGATGCCCTTCATCGGCCATGTCCAGTTCGCCGCCGCGCCAGGGCGGGGCGAGCCCGATACTGGCGAGATCGCCTATGAGCGGCTCCTGCCCGCGATGGAGGCGCTGGGGTGGAAAGGCTTCTTCGGCGCGGAGTATCGGCCGAAGGGAACAACGGATGAAGGGCTTGGGTGGATGAAGGGGTATCCCTGAGGCCCATGGCCCCGGACTTGATCCGGGGCCTTGCAGGGTGATGCGCGGCGCTCCGCTCGTCGAGGTCCCGGATCAGGTCCGGGACCTTGCGCTCTTGGCGCCCTTGCGGAACGCCGCGCCCGGCGCGATTGTGCGCGAAAGCCGGGGAAGCCGGCGGCGGGAGCGGAGCGATGGACGAGCTGAGGCGCAGGCTGGACGAGGAGGGCTATCTCGTCCTCGAAAACGTCTTTCCGGCCGGGGCGATAGACGCCGTGAAGGCGGAATACGCCGCGCTTCTTGAGGCCCTCTGCAAGGGCTGGATCGCCGAGGGCCGGCTCGCCCCCGAAACCCTCGCGCTCGATTTCGAAGGGCGGCTCCGCGCCGCCTATGTCGCCGGGTTGGACTGGTTCCAGCCGATGGACATCTCCCTCCCCGGCGGGGTGATCGAGGCGGACACGCCGATGCATTTCGGCCCGGCGATCTTCGCGCTGCTCCGCCACCCGGCCATTCTCGACGTGGTGGAGCGGCTGATCGGGCCGGAGATCACCTCCAACCCGATCCAGCATGTCCGCATCAAGCCGCCGGCGCATCTCCTGAAGGCGGACGAGGTGCGGCCCCATGTGACCTATACCGACTGGCACCAGGACCGGGGCGTGACGCATGACGAGGCGGACGAGACGGAGATGGTCACCGTCTGGATCGCGATTTCGGACGCGACGGCGGAGAACGGCTGCCTCCAGGTCGCGCCCCGCACGCATCGGGAGCCGCTGAAGACGCATTGCCCGGCGGGCATCCAGCTCACGATCCCCGAATCCGCGCTGGACCGCTCCCGCGCCCTCCCGCTCCCGGTGAAGTCGGGCGGCGTGGTGATCTTCCATCCGGGCACGGCCCACGCCTCCCTCGTCAACCGGACCGAAGGGTTCCGCTGGTCCTTCGACATTCGCTATAACGTCACCGGGCAACCCACGGGCCG
>JAUHWJ010000348.1 GCA_030424705.1 Alphaproteobacteria bacterium
AATACGGTCGCTCGCTGGCCGCGTTCAGGAATGGCGGCCGAGACATTGGCGCCACTGAAACGCGAAAGGGCCGCATGACCACCTTCTCCGAGCTGAACCTCGACCCGAAAGTCCTCCAGGCCGTCACCGAGGCGGGGTATACGACCCCGACGCCGATCCAGGCGCAGGCGATCCCCCATGCGCTCGCAGGGCGGGACGTGCTCGGCATCGCACAGACGGGCACAGGCAAGACGGCGGCGTTCACGCTGCCGATGATCTGCCGCCTCGCCAAGGGCCGTGCGCGAGCGCGGATGCCGCGTACGCTCGTCCTCTGCCCGACGAGGGAGCTGGCGGCGCAGGTCTCCGAGAATTTCGAGACCTATGGAAAGCATCACAAGCTGACCATGGCCCTCCTGATCGGCGGCGTCTCCTTCAAGGACCAGGACAAGCTGATCGACCGCGGCGTGGACGTGCTCATCGCGACGCCGGGGCGCCTGCTCGACCATTTCGAGCGGGGCAAGCTGATGCTCACCGGCATCGAGGTGATGGTGGTGGACGAGGCGGACCGGATGCTCGACATGGGGTTCATCCCCGACATCGAGCGCATCTTCAAGCTGACGCCCTTCACCCGGCAGACGCTGTTCTTCTCCGCCACGATGCCGCCGGAGATCACGCGGCTGACGAAGGAATTCCTGAACGACCCCGTGCGGGTCGAGGTCGCGAAGCAGGCGACGACGGGGGAGAACATCACCCAGCGCGTCATCGCCTGGAAAGCCTCCTCGAAGGAGCGGGCCGACGCCGAGAAGCGGGACATGCTGCGCGCCCTGATCGACGGCGAGGGCGAGAAGCTCACCAACGCCATCGTCTTCTGCAACCGGAAGTCGAATGTGGACGTGGTGGCGAAGAGCCTCGCCAAGCACGGCTACAACGCCGCGCCGATCCACGGCGATCTCGACCAGAAGATCCGGATGAAGACGCTGGACGCATTCCGCGCCAATGAGCTGAAGATCCTCGTCGCCTCGGACGTGGCGGCGCGGGGGCTCGACATTCCGCTCGTCTCCCATGTCTTCAACTTCGACGTGCCGATCCATTCGGAGGATTACGTCCACCGGATCGGGCGGACGGGCCGCGCCGGGCGCTCCGGCGACGCGCTGACGCTCTGCCTGCCGCATGAGGAAAAGTATCTCGAGAAGATCGAGGCGATGATCGGCGCGAAGATCCCGCGCGCGGACGCGCCGGGCGTCGCCCCCCGTCCGGCCCGCCCGGAGCGGGAGGAGCGGCCGCAGGGCGAGCCGCGCCGCGCGCGCGGGCCGCGTCGGGAGGAGAGCCGGCGCGAGGAGCCTGCGCCAAAGGCGGAGGAGCCCGCGGCGGTCGCCCCCGCGCCCGCGCCCGCGCGGGAGGCCGAACGCTCCCGGCCCGAGCCTCGGCGCGAGGAAAACCGGAGGGACCGGGGCGACCGCGGCGAGCGGCGCAACGGCGGCGGCGGGGCTCCGGTCGTCGGGCTCGGCGACCATATGCCGGCCTTCATGATGATCCCGCTGCCGAAGCTTTCCGCCCGCGCGAAGGCGGACGAGCCCGAGAGCGAAGACAGCGGCGCCGAAGCGGCGGCCTGAGCCGGCGCGGCGCGCAGCCCCCTATCGGGGCAGCGCGCCCGTCTCCACATAGGTGAGAATTTCGACAACCTGCGCCGGCGTCTCCGCCACGGCGAGGGCCGCGGCGTCCACTTCCTTCAGCGCGTGCTGGTGCTCCGGCCCGTGGAGGACGATCAGCGCCTTGCCGAACGCCGCAGCCATGCCGGCGTCGAAAGCGGCGTTCCACTGACGGTATTTCTCCCCGAAGCGGACGACGACGACATCCGCATTCTCGATCCCCCGCCGCGTGCGAATGGCGTTCAGCTTCGCGCCCTTGTGGTCATGCCAGAACTTGTTCGGCTCGGCGCCGAGGATCAGGGCGCCGCAATCGTCAGAGGCCTCGTGGTCGGTCACCGGGGCCGAGAACCGGATGTCGAGGCCGGCGTCCCGGCACCCGGCGACGATCTCCTCCCGCCAGTCGGTGTGAATCTCGCCCGAGAGATAGACGGACATGCTCATCGGCGGCCTCCTGCCTTTTCATTGCGTTCACGCCAGTTTGGCGCCCGGGCCGGCGATGGCAACCCGCGCGGCCCGTTCGCATCTTCGTGACCCGGCTTGACCGCAGCGCCGCTCCCGCGTTTCAACTTCGGCGCTGCTAGAGCGGGAGACCGGCCATGGAGCTCAACGACATCCGCTATTTCCTCGCCGCCTGCGAGACGCTGAACTTCACGCGCGCGGCGGAGGCTTGCGGCGTCTCGACGCCGGCGGTCACCCGGTCGATCCGGAAGCTGGAGGAGGAATTCGGCGGGCAGCTCTTCCGGCGCGAGCGGCGGCTGACCCATCTGACCGATCTCGGGCGGCTGGTGCAGCGGCACCTGGCCGAGGCGCAGAACGCGGCGGAGGCCGCGCGGACCGAGGCCGGGCGCTACGCCGCGACCGAGACGCGGCTCCGCCTCGGTGTGATCGCGACCATGCCGGCCGCACATCTCGTGGCGTTTCTCAAGCATCTGCGGGAGCGCGCCCCGGAGCTTGACCTCGACATATGGGAAAGCCATTGCGCCGATCTCGGCGCGGCGCTGGAGGCGGGGGAGATCGACGTCGCGCTGATGTCGCTGCCGGATTATCCGGAGACGATGCGCCCCGCCCCGCTCTTCCGGGAGCCCTATTTCGTCGCCTTCGCGCCCGGTCATCGCTTCGAGGCGATGAACGCCGTCCCGATGCGGGAATTCGAGGGCGAGGACTATGTGAAGCGGCTGCACTGCGAATTTCCGTCGAACTTCGTGAAGCTGGGCCTTGCTAAGCCCTATGGCGCGGTGCGCGTGCGCTACGCCACGGAGCGGGAGGACTGGGTGCAGAGCATGGTCGCCGCCGGGCTCGGCATGACGCTGATGCCGCAGTTCCTGCCCGTCCTCCCCGGCATCGAGCTCCGGCCCATCGTGGAGCCGGAGGTGCATCGCACGATCAGCATCGTCACCCGCGCGGGGCGGCGGCATTCGGCTCCGGTCGCGAAGGCGCTCGAAGCGGCGCGGACGATGACATGGCCGCAGCACGCGGCGCCCGAAGCCCGCTCCGCCTGACCGAGAGCCGGGAGACGAAGCCGAGCCCGGCGAGCGCGGCGAGGAGAAGCGGCGCGGCAGGCGGAAGCGGGACGGCGGCGACGGGGGTCGTGGGCTCCGTCTCCGGCTCGGGCAGGCGATCGAACCCAAGAAAGCGGAGGGTGAATGCGTCACCGTCCGGCCGCAGGATCAGGGAGCCGACCAGCGCCTCAGGCGAGAGGGCGGCGGCGAGGCCATCGGAGCCGGAACGGGTTTCGGCAACGCGCGCGAGAAGCGCACCCTCTGGCGAGAGAACCTCCGTGATCCGTTCCCCGATCAGCCCGTCCCGGTCCAGATTGCTCGTCGCGCTCAGGCTATAGCTCAGGTTCCGCACCGGCTCGGAGAAATCGAGCCGGAGAAACTCGACCGTGTCGACAAACTGCTCCTGCCCGTTCGGTTGCCCGATCAGGTTGCCGTCGACGGAGAGCCCGAACCCGTCCCGCACGCGGAGCCGCTGCGGGAATACGCCCGTCGAGATCGTCGAGAGGGCGCGGATCGTGACGAGCCCGCCGCCGAAGACGACGGGCACCGGATCGAAGGTAATCGTGTCGAAGGGAACGCCCTGCAGGATATCG
>JAUHWJ010000349.1 GCA_030424705.1 Alphaproteobacteria bacterium
CAGGCCCCTGAAGCCTTCGGGCAGGCCGAGCGCCTGGCGGAGCCAATCCACCATCCGCGTCTCCATCTCCGTTCCTGCGGGGCTGCCCTGCCAGATCAGGAGGTTGGCGGAGATGGCGTTGGCGAGCTGTTCGGCTAGGATCGAGGCGGGCGCGGCGTTCGAAGGAAAATAGGCCATGAAGCGCGGATGCTGCCAGTGGGTCATCCCTTCCGGCACGATCCGCTCGAAATCGGCGAAGATCGCCTCCATCGGCTCCGCCGCCTCAGGCGGGTTCTCGGGGAGCTTTGCCAGCGTCGCGCCGGGGACGAGGGGTGCGCGGACGGGCCGGTCCCGGATCGTGCGGTGATAGTCCAGCGTCCAGTCGACCGCCCGGCGAGCCCAAGGTCCGTATGAGTCGAAATCCATCGCGCATCCTCCCCTTGCGGTCCTAGCGCCGGCGCGAGGGCAAGTCACGCGGGGCCGGTTTGACATCGCGGCCCGGGCCGCTAAGGCTCCGCGCGATCCTTGCCGCGGTGACCATGACAGCGCCCTATCGCCCGCCCGCGCCGAAGCCGAAATCCGCTGCGGCGGCCTTCGCCTCCGCCTTGCTTCTTGGCCCTCGGGACGTGCTCGCCCTCCTGCCCGAGCCGGCCTACGAGAGCTTTGTGAGCCGGGCGCCGATCGGCAAGCGGCCGATCTACATCGTCAATCACCCCAATCTCGCCCGCCAGGTGCTCGGGGAACGCGTCTCCAACTATCCCAAGAGCGATCTGATGGTGGGCGCGCTGACGCCGCTGGTGGGGGAGGGCATCTTCATCTCGGGCGGGGAGATCTGGGCGCGGCAGCGCCGGATGATCGACCCGGCCTTCGCCCATATGCGCATCAAGTCCGCCTTCGACCAGATGGCGGAGGCGACGGGCGCCTTCTGCGACCGTCTCGAAAGCGCGGCGGGTGCGCCGGTGACGTTAGACGAGGAAATGAGCCGGCTGACCGCCGACATCGTCTTCCGCACGATCTTTTCCGAGCCGATCGAGGGGGAGGACGCCTCGGCTGTCTTCCACGCCTTCGCCGAATACCAGAACGCCGTCCCGCAGATCGAGCCGAAGGTGATGCTGGAAAGTCCGGCCTGGAGCCGGATCGAGCCGCCGGCCCGCGTCACCGCCATGTGCCGCGAAATCAGGGAGCGGCTCGGCGCGATGATCGACCGCCGCCTCGCGAGCGGGGAGCGGCGGGACGACATAGCCGGGGACGTGATCGCCGCCCGCGACCCGGAGACAGGTGAGGCGTTCGACCGCGAGGCGCTGATAGACCAGATCGCCGTTTTCTTTCTCGCCGGGCACGAGACCTCCGCCAGCGCATTGACCTGGGCGTTCTTCATCCTGTCGCAGCAGCCCGCCCATCTAGCCCGGATCCGGGCGGAGGCGGAGCGCGTTGCGGGCGAATGCCCGGTTCGGTTCGGGCATGTTCGGCAGCTCACCCATGCGCGGAACGTATTCCGGGAGGTTCTGCGGCTTTATCCGCCCGTCTCATTCATCACGCGCATCGCGCTGAAGGATGATGTCATCGGGAGGGAGACGATCCGGGCGGGCGGGCTCGTCGTCATCTCGCCCTGGCTCCTCCACCGGCACCGAAAGTTCTGGCGGCGGCCGGACCTCTTCAACCCGGACCGGCACTTGCCGGGACGCATGAGCCGGGCGGCGGGGCTTGCCTACATGCCCTTCGGTCTCGGCCCCCGCGTCTGCACCGGCGCCGCCTTCGCGACGACGGAAAGCGTCTTGATCCTGGCGGAGATCTGCCGGCGCTTCGACCTCGAAGCGCTCTCGCCCGGCCGCGTCATGCCAGTCGGCAAGCTGACGACGCGACCGAAGGAGCCGATCCGGATGCGGTTCCGGCGGCGCGGGTAGCCCGCCATACACTACCGCTTGAGCGTGCGGTCGCATGCGGCCATTCTTGTCGGATCAGTCGGGAGGGCGAGACCATGAGCGCCAGAAGGATGAACCTTGCCGCTATAGTCGTCGCTGCCGCCGCGCCTTGCCTTGCCGCCGCGGCCGAGCCTTCGTTCGATTGTTCCGGCGTTGGCGAGGGGAGCGCCGAGGCGATCATCTGCGAAGACGAAGCGCTCGCCGCGCTCGACCGTGAAGTCGCGCAACTCTACGCGACGATTGAGGCGCAAACGACGGCAAAGGACTTCCACTCGATCCGGACCTACCAGCGCGGCTGGATCAAGGGGCGGAACGAGGCCTGGAAGGCGGCGGATCCGCGCCTCCATATCGAGACGGCGTATAGGGACCGGATCGCGGTTCTCTCGGTCCAGGCCGGCGAGGTCGAGGCTCCGCCGGCCATGAGCTACAGTTGCGACGGGGGCGAGTTCGAAATGCTCACGGCCGTGTTCTACGACACCGAACCGCCCGTCGGCGTCTTCACGCGGACGCCGGGTGGCGACTGGCCGCAATACATCGCCGTCGGCTGGGAAGATGACGGCGCGATCCATTACAACACCGGCGGGCTCGACTTCATCGAGCGCGGAGGCGTTGCGGAGATGATCTGGGCCGGCCAGCCGATGCGCTGCGAGCGGCGGTGAAGCCTCAGCCCGGTTTTCGGGCGCGGAGATGGCTCGGGCGGTGCTCGCCCTTGTCGAGCACGACGATCATCGCCTTCCACGTCAAGATCTGCCGGGCGATCTCCTCCGGTCCGAGGGCCGATTCGAAGGTGGCGCGCTCGGGCCCTTCGAGCCGGGCGAGTTCGGCGCGCGCGACCTCGCGATACCAGGGGTTCCGGTCGGTCACCGTCACGCTTTCGAACCCCGCAGCCTGCAACGCGGCCTTGTAGCGGGCCGGGGACGCCATGCCGAAATCGAGCGCCTCCGCCTTCAGATAAGCCTCCATCTCCGGCGAGGGCGGGCCGTCATGGCCGATCAGCCAGTCGGAGGCGGCGAAGACGCCGCCGGGCTTCAGCACGCGGAAGACGTCGCGCGCCAGCGCCTCCTTGTCGGGGATGTGGACGATCGAGTCCTTGGAGAAGACGAGGTCGAACGCGCCGTCGTGGAAGGGCAGGGGGCCGGGTTCGACCTGGACGATCTCCACCCGGTCCGAAAGCCCCGCCGCCTCGGCCCGCCGCCGCGCCGCGGCGCAGACCGGGACCTCCACGTCGATCCCCGTCACCCGGCCGGCGCCGTAATCCCGTGCCAGCGCCACGGTGATTCCCCCCGAGCCACAGCCGATGTCGAGCGCCGCCATCCCCGAAAGGTCGAGCTCCGCGAGCACGCGCGCCACCTCTGCCGCGCCGCCGGGGGAGAGGTATCCCTCGCCCCAGAGCGCCTCAAGGAAGGCGATATGCCGGTCGTCATAGAGGTCGCCGCCTTCGGACATGGGTCGCCTTTCTTCAGGATGCGGAGATCAGCCCGCCCGCACGCTTCGCCGCGTCGAACCCGTGCCGCGCGACTAGGCTCCCCGCGAGGGCGAGTGAATCGCCCGGCCCGGACCAGACGGGGGTGAGATGTGCGCGGAGCCAGAGCCCGTCCGACAGGGCGTCGATCGCCGCGGCCATCTCCGCCCCGGCAGCCCGGTCGCCTCCGAAGAGCGCGGCGCATGCGAGCGCGAGCGCGTCGCCGCGCTCCCGGTCGTATTCCTGGCTGATGTCGGCGTAGAGCGGCCGCGCGGTCGAATCGCCCCAATAGGCATGCCAGACGGCGAGCGACTCCCGGTTGAAGACCGCCGGGTCGAAATCCGCCCGCACGATGGC
>JAUHWJ010000350.1 GCA_030424705.1 Alphaproteobacteria bacterium
CGAGCCGCGCATCTACGAGATGATGTGCGAGGCGCTTTCCGTCGCGCCCGCCGAATGCTGCTTCGTGGACGATCTCGGCGTGAACCTGAAGCCCGCGGCGGCGATGGGGATGCGGGTGATCCGCGTGCCGTTCGAAGACCACCGCCCGGCGCTCGCGGAGCTTGCCGCGATGACCGGGCTCGACCTCTGAAGGAGAGACCATGACCGGATTGTTCGACCTGACGGGAAAGGTCGCCCTCGTCACCGGCTCCTCGCGCGGGATCGGGCGGGCGATGGCGGAAGGATTGGCGATGGAGGGCGCGCGGGTCGTCATCTCCTCGCGCAAGGCCGACGCCTGCGAGAAGACGGCGGCGGAGATCAACGCCATGGTCGGCGCGGAGCGGGCCTTCGCCATTCCCGGCAATGCCGGGCGGCGCGAGGAGGTGGAGGCGCTCGTCTCCGCCACGCAGGCGAAGCTCGGGCCCATCGACATCCTCGTCGGCAACGCCGCCGTGAACCCGCATTTCGGGAGCATGGACAGCCTGACGGACGAAGCCTTCGACAAGATCATGTCGACGAACGTCCGTTCGAACCTCCATCTCGCGAAGCTCTGCGCGCCGGACATGATCGCGAAGGGGGAGGGTTCGATGATCTTCACCTCCTCCATCGGCGCCTTCAAGCCGAGCCTCGAGATCGGGGCCTACAACATCTCGAAGCTCGCGCTGCTCGGCCTCGTGCGGAACATCGCGGCGGAATACGGGCCGAAGGGCATCCGCGCGAACGCGGTCTGTCCCGGCCTGATCCGCACGGAATTCGCCCGCGCGCTCTACGAGAATCCGGAGCGGGAGGCGGCGGCGGTGCGCGCGATCCCGCTCGGGCGGCTCGGGGAGCCGGAAGACTTTCGCGGCGTCGCCGCCTTCCTCGCCAGCGGCGCCAGCCGCTACATGACCGGTCAGGCCGTCACGCTCTGCGGCGGCTCCAACATGTGGGCCTGAGATATGGACATTCAGGGTAAGGTCGTCGTCGTCACCGGGGCCGGCAGCGGGATCGGGCGGGCGCTCGCCCGGAAATTCGCGGAGGCGGGGGCGAAGGCCGTCATCGCCGCCGATATCGACCTCGCAGGGGCGGAGGATACGGCGAAGGCCTATGGCGGGCCGGCGATGCGCTGCGACGTGTCGTCCGAGGCTTCGATCCTCGCGCTGATCGAGGAGACGGAGGCGAAGCACGGGCCGATCGCGCTCTTCTGTTCGAATGCGGGCATCCTCACCCTCGGCGGGCCGGAAGCGCCGGATGAGGAATGGCGGCGGATCATCGACATCAACGTGATGGCGCATATCTGGGCGGCGCGGCATCTGGTTCCGCTGATGGCGGCGCGGGGCGGCGGCTATTTCCTGAACACCGCCTCGGCCGCCGGGCTCCTCTCCCAGGTCGGCTCCATGCCCTATGCGGTGACGAAGCACGCCGCCGTCGCCGTGGCGGAATGGCTGGCGCTGACCTACGGGGACCAGGGGATTGGCGTCTCCGTCCTTTGCCCGCAGGCTGTGCGCTCGAAGATGACGGCGGGGCATGAGGAGGGCGTCGCCAGCCTCGACGGGATGCTGGAGCCGGAGCCGGTGGCGGAGGCGTGCCTGCGCGCGGTGGAGGCGGAGACGTTCCTAGTTCTCCCCCATACCGAAGTGCTCACCTACATGCGCAACAAGGCGGAGAATTACGACCGCTGGATCGGCGGCATGCGGAAGCTCAACCGCCGGTTCGGGGGGCGTGTGGAGGGCCGCTGAGGGCGGCGCCACAAAAAAGCCCTCAATTCGCGCGTATCGTTCGGTCGCGTTGCGTTTGTCGTGTGAGGATTCATGTCTGCCAGTGCGGATGAAGTGCGCGCCGGCTGGGCGCCCGCCCTTGGCGGCGCGCAAGACCTGACCTTGCTCGATGCGGTCGCGGCGGGAGGTTATGCGCTCCTCCTCTGCCCGGATGACGACGCCCCGAGGATGGTGCAGCGGCTGCTCGCCGCCGCTGGAGGCGTGACCAACGCGGCGCGGCTTTCCGATCAGGCCGCCGGGCGCGGCGACGTGGCGCCGTGGGTCTGCCTCGCCTTCGGCCTTGCGCCGTTCGACCCGGAGCCTGCGCCCCGGCGGCTCGCGGCCTTCTTCCGGGAGGAATCGGAAAGCGGGCGCCGCCCCCTGCTGGTCGTGGAGGCGGCGGGGCGATTGACGAAGCCGGAACTGGCGGCGCTGAGGCGGCTGACCGAGGACGGCGCGCGCTGCGCGGTCATCCTGATCGGGCCGGGCGAGGCGGCGGACAGGCTGCGCGCGGCCTCTCCGGCCCCGCTTGCCGCGGTTGCGGAGGGCCTCCCGGCGGACGAGGAGCGGGCGCAGCCGGAACCGGCGCCGCGGGCGCTCGACCCCTTCGCAGTGATCGCGCGCGTGGCGCCGGCGGAACCGAAGCCGGCGTTGCCGGCGGCGGCGGCGCCGGTCGCCGCGGAATCGGAGCGCCCCGCGCCCGCCGCCGTTCCGGCTCAGGCCCCACGGCGGCGAAGCCTGCCTTATGGCGCGGGCGCCGCTGCGGCGGCGGCCTTCCTCGCCGTTGTTGTTCTCGGCTCGCTCTATCTGATCGAGACGCGCCCGGAGCCGGCGCAGGTCGCGGCCGTCGCGCCAGAGCCCGAGGCGCCTGCGCCGCCCGCCACTCCCCCGGTTGAGACGGCTCCCGTTCCGGAGCCGACGGCGGCGGTCGCGCCCGCGACAGAGGCTGCCAGCGAAAGCGAGGCGGCGGACCCGGAGCCCGCGGCGGCGTCGGCCCCTCCGCAGGAGGCGACGGAGCCTGCGCCGCCAAGCGTCACGATCCATCACGCGGCCGCGGACCGGGCGAGGGCGGGCGAACTCCTCCTCGCGCTCCGACGGGCCGGCTTCGCCGATGTCGCGCTTTGGCCTGTCTCCGAGCCGCCGGCGGCGACAGGCGTGCGCTATTTCGACGACGCGGATGCGGAGGTCGCCGCCCTGCTCGCCGCCGCGCTGAAGGAGGCGCTGCCGGAAGGGCCGTCCTTTACGCCGGAACTCGCGCCGGAGACGACGGCGCCGCGGGGCGTGCTTGAGATCTGGCTGGCGGGGTGAGGCGTTTCGTGCCGGGTTCGGCGGAACGCGACACGACGTCGATTCAGGCGTCGCGCTTGAAGAACGACTTGGGGTTCAGCCAGTCGTCGTAGGTGGAATCGTCCACGTGCTCTATCTCGAAATAGTCTTCGGGATCAGCCATCCGCCGGGCGCGGTCCGTCATTGCGATCAGGGCGTCGGTCCCGTCAAGTCTTGAGGTCACGAGAACGCCTGGAGCCGGGACACTGACCGCCCAGAGACCCCGGCCGGTTAGGCCCTGCGGCAGGCGGTAAGTTGGTTGTTCAGGAGCAAGTTGCGATAGCGAAAGCTCGTTGCGGCAGTCCCTGAACTGGTCCCAAGCATACATCTTCGATGCTTCGAAACTGCTCAGGAATCTCATCAGAGAGGGGTGCAAGATCGCCGGGATCGCGTCATCGTCAGGGATCAGAATATCATTCCTTAAACAGTATTCGACAATCGATCCTTGCAGCGCAATGTCAGCGCGCTCTTGGAATCCAATGCAACTCAGTAGCCAGACGGTCACGTCCGTCAAGCTGGTGTAATTTCCCGGATAGCCTGAGGGCATGATCAGGCGGCTTTCGTGGTTATGCTGAGAATGGGGTCGACCTCCTCGGTGTCGATCCGGGCGAAGGCCT
>JAUHWJ010000351.1 GCA_030424705.1 Alphaproteobacteria bacterium
CACGCCGAGGCCGAGCTGCACGCCGGTGGGCAGCACGGTGCCGTCCGCGGCGTTGACGGCGCCGGGCTGCCGCACTTGCTGGTAGTGCAGATCCGCGAATTCCGCGCGGCGCGGCGCATATGCGGTCGTGCTCATGTTGGCGAGGTTGTTCGAGATGGTCTCGACCCTCGTCTGCTGGGCCTGCATGCCGGTGGCGGCGATGTCCAGTGCGCGCATGTGGATTCTCCTTCACGCGAATGTCGGGTGCGCCTCGCGGCGCGGGGTTCAGCCGGCGCCGCCGATCACGCGGATCGCCTGGCGCATTCTCTCGTCCTCGGAATTCAGGAAGTTGGCCCCGGCCTCGTAGGCGCGCTGGACCTCGATCATCCGCGCGATCTCCCGAACCGGGTTCACGTTGCTTTCCTCCACGAAGCCCTGGAAGACGGACGCCTCCTCCGCCGGGATGAGCGCCTCCTCCGTCGTGAAGAGGCCGCTTTCGCGGCGGGTGAGCTGGCTCGGGTCCTCCACCGTTACGATCCCGACGCGGCCGATGGGCTGACCGTCGGCGGAGAGGGTGCCGTCGGTCGCGACCGTGATCTCCCGCGCCTCGGCCGGGGCGAAGAGCGGGGCGCCGCCCTCGTCGAGCAGGCGGTTGCCGTCCCGCGTCACGAGCTCGCCCGCATCGTTGCGGAGGAATGCGCCCGCGCGCGTCAGCGCCTGCCCGTCCGGCGTCTGCACAAGGAAGAAGCCGTCGCCTTCGATGGCGAGGTCGAAGTCTCCGCCCGTGCGCTGGAGCGCGCCCTGGCTGAAATCGGTCACCCGCACGCGGGCCGCCGTCTGGGCGGATGCGCCGCCGATCAGCGCGCCCTTCTCCACCATCTCCGCGAAGATCGCGCCCTCGCGGCGGTAACCGTCGGTCGAGAGGTTGGCGATGTTGGTCGCGATGATGCGCATGTCCTTGACCAGCCCCGCCTGGCGCGAGAGCGTGACATATCCGGGATTATCCATCTCCGAGGGCCTCCTTGATGGCTTCGCGCACCGCGCGGGACGCGTTCATGACGGATTCGGCGGCGCCGAGGGTGACTTCGCCCTCCATCGCCGGCGGGTCGAGAAAGGCGGCGGCCGCGCCGGGCGCGGCGGCTTCGAGTTCCGGACGGAGCGCGGCCTCCGCCTCCTCCCCGGCCATGAAGGCGGCGAGAAGCCGCCGCTCGGGCGCGCCGGCGACGCTGGCCTGGGCCCAGGCGCCCGCCCGGAGTGCGAGTGCGGCCTGGTCTTCCGGCGCGGCGCCGCCGAGGGCGGAGAGCCGGTCGAGCGCGGCTTCCGGCCTGCCGGCGAGATCCTCGGCCGCGGCGCGGAGCCGCTCCGCCTCCGCTCCGCCGACGCCTTCGAGCGCGGCGAGCGCGGCCTCGGCGTCCCCCAGCGCCAGATGCGCGCGCGCGGCGGCGCGGCGGACGCCGGGGGCGCCGCGCCCGAGGGCCGGGTCGAGGAAAGCGAGGGCCGCGTTGGCGAGGCCGACCGAGGTCAGCTCCTCCGCGATGCGGCGGCGCGCTTCGTCCCCCGCCATGTCGGTCGAGATGTCGTCGCGATGGGCGAGCACGGCGCGGACATAGGCGAGCGGCCCGGCCTCCGCCGCGGAGGCCTCCTCCAGCACGGCATGCGCCGCATCCTGAAGGATGACCGCAGAGTCGGGCCGCCGCTCGCGCGCTTCGCGCGCCGTCTCGAGCGCGGCGATGAAGCCTTCGGCGCGGGCGCGGGCGCGGATCTCGGCGATCTTGAGCCGCCGCTCCATCGGCCCGCCGCGCGCCATGAAGGCGGCCTCGGCGAGGGCCTCGGCGAGGTCTTCGGGCACCGGCGCGCGGCGCTCGATGAGGCTGTCGAGAAGGAGGATCAGCGCCTCCTGCGATTCGGGCAGGTCGCGCCCGCCGAGCCGCGCGAAGAGCGCCTCCGCCTCGTCCGCCTCCGCGGTCTCGGCGAGAAGCCGCGCGCGGGCGAGGTCGAAGGCCGGGCCGTGATCGCCGGGGATCCGGCGAAGCATCAGGTCGATCCGCCGCGCCGCCTCGACCTCCCCGCGGTTCACAAGGTCGGTGATGAGCGGCGGCCCGAGCAGCACGCGGAGCGGGACGGGCATGACGCCGAAACGGGCGACCATCTCCTCCCCGATCTCCTCCGCGCGCAGGCGCGCCGCCTCCGGCGCGTCGGCGGGAAGCGGCGGCGGCTGGAGGCCAGCGGCGCGATACCAGATCGCCGCGAAGCCAGAGCAGGGGCCGGCGGAGCGGAGCGGACCGTCCGCCGCGGGAATCCCGCCCTCGACGACGCGCGAGAGATCGATCAGAAGCGCCGGGTCCTCCACCGCGTCGCCATAGATCTCGATCAGGCGTCGCGCCTCCGCGCCGAAGCCGGCGGCGACGTAAAGCCGGGCGAGCGCCGTCGCGGCGCCGGGCTCGGGGTTGTCGAACTCGTCCAGAAGCCCGGCAGAGAGCTTCGCCTGCTCGTCCCTGAACGCCCCGGCGTCGGGCCAGCCCTGCGGGTCGAGCCGCGCATCGGCGATGCAGGGGGCGGCCTCGACCAGCGTTTCCGCCCGGTCGGCCGAGAATTCCTTGTCGATCGCCGTGCGCGCGCGCACCGGCAACTCGAGCGGCTGGGGCGGCGGCACGGCCTCGGCCAGCGCCGTTTCGGGTTCGGGCTCCGGTTCCGGCTCGGGCGCGGGGGCCGCTTCGGGCTCCGGCTCCGGCTCGGGTTCGGCGCGGCGGCGGCGCGGCTCCTCGGGCGGCGGCGGCGCGAGCGCGGCGGCCTCGGGCGAACTGAATTCGAGCAGTCCCTGTTCGGCGGCGCGGGAGAGCTGTTCGAGCAGCTTCTGCCGCGCGATCACGACCTCTTCCTCGAGTTCGGCCTGCGTCTCGGGCCGCGGCGAGGCGGCGCGGACGGGGGCGACCGCCTGCCCGCCACGGGGTGGCGGGGGCATGGAAAAGCGGGGCGCCCGGCGGCCTTCATTTCCGGCGATGCGCTGCGCCGCCGGCTCCTCCGCCTCCTCCGCTTCGGCCGCTCCGGCCTCGCGGAAGTCGATGGAGAGAACGCCGCCGGACATCCGCGCGGCGTAGTCGCAATCGCAGCTCAGCAGGAAACGGATGCGCGTTCCGGCGCTTTCCGGGGCGAGACGCGCGCCGGCGATGCGGCGGGAGAGGCCACCCTCCGCGACCTCGGAAAGGTCGAAGGCGCCCTCTGCGCCCTCGGCCACGAGATCCACCTGCCGCTCCCCGCTCCGCTCCAGCGAGAAGCCGCCGGAGAGCGGGATCTCGACGCGGCTCGCGTCGCCGATGTCATAGGCGCGGACGCGCGCAGCCTCCTGCCCCGCCGCGAAGGCGGGCGGCAGCGCGAGCGCCGCGACAAGAAGAAGGCGCGCGGCGCTCATGTCGCCGCCTTCACGGCCTGGAGCGCCTCAGCGAGCGCGCCGTAGCTCGGACGATAATCGTGCGGCGTGTTCTGCCGGCCGACCTCGACGCAGATGTCCGGCGCGTGGTTGTGGAGATTGGCGACGAGCACCTCCTTGATCAGGAGATAGAAGTGATGCTCGGCGTCGACGACGGACTTCACCTTGGTCGCGAAGGGGCCGACGAGGCCATAGGCGAGGAACACGCCAAGGAACGTGCCGACGAGCGCGCCGCCGATCAGCTTGCCGAGCACTTCGGGCGGCTGGTCGATCGAGCCCATCGTCTTGATGACGCCGAGCACGGCGG
>JAUHWJ010000352.1 GCA_030424705.1 Alphaproteobacteria bacterium
TCCGCAACCGTGGTCCAGCCCCCAAGGCTCAGGCGCTCCAGTCCCTTTCCGGGGGGGCAGGGAGGATACGGCCGACGCATTCGCCGAAGCCGACGCGGTATCCGTCCCCCTCGGCCCAGCCGCGGAGCGTCATCTCGTCCCCGTCTTCGAGGAAGGTCCGCGTCTCCCCCGTCTCAAGCGTGAAGGGCTCCTTCCCGCCCCAGCAGATTTCGAGAAGCGAGCCGCGGTTTTCCTTTTCCGGGCCGGAGATCGTGCCGGAGCCAAGGAGATCCCCCGTCCGCATCGCGCAGCCGCCGATGGCGTGGTGGCAGAGCTGCTGCGCGGCGGAATAATACATCTCGTTGTAGTTCGTATGGGCGATGCGCGTCGCCTTCGCCGCGCCTTCCGGGCGCATCAGCACTTCGAGCTTGACGTCATAGCTCATCGGGCCGGGCTCCCGAAGATAGGGCAGAAGCTCGAATTCCCGCTCCGGCGGCGCGCAGCGGAAGGGCTCCAGCGCCGCCTTCGTCACCACCCAGGGGCTGATCGAGGTGGCGAAGGCCTTGGCCTGGAAGGGGCCCAGGGGCTGGTATTCCCATGCCTGGATGTCCCGCGCCGACCAGTCGTTGAGAAGGCAGAAGCCAAAGATCGCCTCGTCCGCCTCCGCCACGGTCATCGGGCGGCCCATTTCGTTCCCGGTCCCGACGACGATTCCCATTTCCAGCTCGATGTCGAGCCGACGGCAGGGGCCGAAGATATGCGTCTCGCTTCCGTGCGGCTTCATCTGGCCGAGCGGGCGCGTCACCGGCGTCCCCGAGACGACGACGGTGGAAGCGCGGCCATTGTAGCCGATGGGAATGTGGAGCCAGTTCGGCGGCAGCGCGTTCTCAGGCCCCCGGAACATGACGCCGACATTGAAGGCGTGGTTCCGCCCCGCATAGAAATCCGTGTATTCCGCGACCGTGAAGGGCATGTGGAGCCGCGCCGACTCGAGCGGAATGAGCGCATCGCCCGGAAGCGACTCTATGCAGCCCTCCGTGAAGAGCGCCTGAAGCCGGGCGCGGACCCGCGCCCAGGCGTCCTTCCCCCGCGCCATGAAGGGGTTGAGCGCGGCGGCGCCGAAGACGGGCGCGCCCGCGTCGATCATCCCCGCCGCCTCCAGCGCCTCCAGATCGATCACGCTGTCTCCGAGCGCCGCGCCGCAGCGCGGGGCCGTCCCCTCGGTCGAGAACACGCCATAGGGCAGGTTGTTCAGCGGGAAGGGGCTCGCCGGGTCGTTTGCGGCGGCGAGGCGGGAGCGGAGCAGGGGCATCGGCGTTCCTCAAGGCGATGGGGCGGCGGGCCCGGAGGCCGCCGCCCCTCTGCGGTCATTTCGGGCTTACTTCAGGCCGGGCGTTCCGTCGAACTTTCTCTCCAGCCCGTCCCAGCACTCCACGTAGTCGTCCTGAAGCGGCGCCTCCTTCGCGGCGAACGCCGTGAGCTGCTGCGGAAAGCGCGTCTCGAACATGAAGCTCATCGTCTCCCGCAGCTTGATCGGCTCCCACGAATCCGTCGTCGCCTTCTCGAAGGCGTTCCGGTCCGGCCCGTGCGGCAGCATGCAGTTGTGGAGCGAGACGCCGCCCGGCGCGAAGCCCTGCGGCTTTGCGTCGTACTGGCCGTAGATGTTGCCCATCAGCTCCGACATGATGTTCTTGTGATACCAGGGCGGGCGGAACGTGTCCTCCTGCGGCAGCCAGCGCTCCGGGAAGATCACGAAGTCGATATTCGCCGTGCCTTCCTCCGCAGTCGGCGCCGTCAGCACCGTGAAGATCGACGGGTCCGGATGGTCGAAGGTGATCGAGCCGACGGCGGCGTAGGTCCTGAGGTCATACTTGTAGGGCGCGTAGTTGCCGTGCCACGCCACCACGTCGAGCGGGGAATGCCCGATCTCCGTGACGTGGAACTGCCCGCACCACTTCACCCAGACGCGGCAGGACGTCTCCTTGTCCTCATAGGCCGCCACCGGCGTCTTGAAGTCGCGCGGATTGGCGAGGCAATTGGCCCCGATCGGGCCGCGGTTCGGCAATGTGAACTTCGCGCCGTAATTCTCGCAGACGAAGCCCCGCGCCTCCCCGTCCGGCAGCGCGACCTTGAAGACCATGCCGCGCGGCAGGATGCAGATCTCGAGCGGCTCGAGGTCGATCTTCCCGAACTCGGTGAAGATCGCCAGCCGCCCGTGCTGGGGCACTACCAGTAACTCGCTGTCCGCCGTGTAGAAGTAGTCGTCGACCATGTCCTCGTTGGCGAGATAGACATGGGCCGCCATGCCGACCTGCGTGTGCACGTCCCCCGCCGTCGTCATCGTCCGCATCCCGGAGATGAAATTCAGCCGCTCCTTCGGGAAGGGGATCGGGTCCCACCGGTACTGGCCGAGGGAGATCACGTCCTCGATCACGTTCGGCGCCGTCTTCCAGTAGGGCATGGCCACCTTGCGGAAGCGGGAGACGTGCTTCACCGAGGGGCGGATGCGATACATCCAGCTCCGCTCCAGCGTCGCATGCGGCGCGGTGAAGGGGGAGCCGGAGAGCTGCTCGGCATAGAGTCCGTAATTCACCCGCTGCGGCGAATTCCGCCCGCGCGGGATGGCGCCGGGAAGCGCCTCCGTCTCGAAATCGTTGCCGAAACCGGGGAGATAGCCGGGCGTGACGCCATAGCGGCTGTCATGCCCGGCAAGATCGCGGGCGAAGCTTTCGGGCTCAGGCTGCTTGTTCATGGACCGGCCTCCTTGTCGCCCGCGATGATCGTTGCAAATGCAACGATAGTCAAGGTCAGGCTTCGCGGCCCCGTTGGATTCGGACGTACTGGGCTGCGCGAGACCCATCCTTCAGGCGCTCCTGCCGGCGCAGTTTCTCCACAGCGTCCGCCGCGGCGCGTACGCGGGGCGAGTCGACGCGGGCGAGTTCGGCCGCGCGTTGGTCCTTACGGTCGTCGATCACATGGCGTGTCATCTTCGATCCTCCTTCTCCGGCTGTTGCGTTGGGCCGGATGGCGAACATAGCGAGTTTCGTCGCGAATCGGGAGGGGTCGCGGCCTATCTGCGGTCCCGGTTGAAGCCAAGCGTGTAGCCGCGGAAGTATTCGTCCTGGTTCGGCGGGTGCCCGGTTGGGACGCAGACCTTGGAAATCGCTGTGTAGCGAACCGGTTGCGGGCGGCCCTTCTCCCCGTCATGGCGGCCGATGGCGAACCAGTCCGCATTTTCGCATGCCGAAGGCTCGATCTTCGCATCCATCCGGGTCGTGCGCGCGTCCGCCGCCTCGGCGGCGAATACAAAGGTGCAAAGCGTCAGAATGAGCCCCCTCATGAAGTGAAACTACGCGAGTTCTCGGGCGCCGTCATCTGTCTTGACCGTCTCGTTGCATCTGCAATGATCCGCCGATGTTCGCCCTCGAACGCTTCCTGCCCTATCGCCTCGCCGTGCTCGCCCAGCGCGTGAGCCGGGACTTCAGCGCGATCTATCGAGAGCGGTTCGGGCTGTCGGTCGCGGAATGGCGCGTGCTCGCGCATCTGAGCGCGGCGGGCTCCGTTTCCGTGCGGGAGATCCATCTTCATGCCGATCTCGAAAAGTCGAAGGCCAGCCGCGCGGCGGCGCGGCTGGAGGAGGCGGGGCTGATCGAGAAGCGGGCGGCGGCGGAGGATCGGAGGCTCGTTGCGCTCACGCTCAGTCCGGAAGGGCGGGAGACGATGGCGGCGTTG
>JAUHWJ010000353.1 GCA_030424705.1 Alphaproteobacteria bacterium
ACGGATGCAATGCTGAAGGAGAAAGGCATCCGCATCCATTCGCTCGCGACCTGGGCCGACATTCTGCGCATCGCGACGGCAACGGACCACTTTCCGCCCCGTGACCGGGTCGCGGTTGAGGCCTTCCTGGCCAACCCGATGGGCTGGTCCGCAGCCCATGGCGGTGTGGGGACGTTTCCGGAGTTGGGATCGTCGCGGGCGACCGAGTTCGGGCCATCTTGCTGACAGCCGGCCCCTTGGCCTTCACTGTCGTGCAGGCGCTCCGAATAGCCGAGACAAAGGAGGCGGCTCAGGTAGGGGCAGCCCCTAACGTCGCTGGCTTCGTGACGTCGACATGTCCGGCATCGCGATGACCTGCTCCCCGCTTGCCCTCGTTCAGAAGTTAGTTCTGTTCAGGGCTTGGTGCCTTGTTGACCGGTTGAGGAACTCCCGCGGGCTGAGGCCGTCGAGGCTCGTATGCGGGCGATGACGGTTGTAGTCGTCGCGCCATGCCGCGATCAAGTGACGGGCATGGTCGTCGATCGATGCGCCATTGGTCCGAGCCCAATGGAGAACGGCTGGAGAACAGGTGCTCGTTGAGGCACTCGTCCCGCAGGCGGCCGTTGAAGCTCTCGACGAAGCCGTTCTGCATGGGTTTGCCAGGCGCGATGTAGCGCCATTCGACCTTCCGGTCCTGTCGCCACGTCAGGATCGCATTCGAAGTCAGTTCCGTCCCGTTGTCGCTGACCACCATGCAGGGATAGCCCCGCAGCTCGGCGATCCGGTCCCGTTCCCGCGCAACACGATGGCCCGAGATCGATGTGTCGGCGACGGCGGCCAGGCACTCCCGGCTTAAGTCGTCGATGATTCACAGCACGCGGAACCGGCGGCCCCAGGCCAGGCAGTCGGACACGAAGTCCGGAGATCCATTTTCCCGACAGGCGATTTGGCGAAGCCGAATCTGCCGAGAGGGGGCGCAGGTTCGGTCCCTGCGGGATCGCCATCGGCGCGCGGGTTCCGAGCGCCTGTTTGCGGCCGCCACGCTTGCGCACTGTCAGCCGTTCCTCCCGATATATCCGGTAGAGCTTCTTCCAGTTCACTTCCCGGCCCTCGCGCCGAAGCAGGATGTGCAGACGGCGCTAGCCGAACCGGCGCCGTAATGACGACCACTCGCGCTATCGACTTCGCAAACCGGCGTCGTCCGGGCGGCTGGAGCGGTAGCGGTGGACACGCGGATCGATACCCGCCAGGGTCGGCGCATGCCGCCGACGGCGCGGCGCTGCGAATAGCCCCTCTCTGTCATGGCCCGGGTCACGGCGGACCTCCTTGCACCGGGCCTCAGAAGTTTTTCCGAGCATCTCGCGCAGCGTCGAGACGTCCATCACGGACTCCGCCAGCAGCTTCTTGAGCTTCGCGTTCTCGTCCTCGAGCTGCTTCAGCCGCTTGGCCTCGCTGACCTCCATGCCGCCATACTTCGAGCGCCAGTTGTAGAGCGTCGCATCGCTGATCCCGTGCCGCCGGCATAGCTCAGCCGCACTCATGCCCACCTGATGCTCCTTCAGGACGCAGATGATCTGTTCTTCCGTGAACCTGCTGCGCTTCATGTCCGTCTCCTTCGCTGGAGAACAGACTAACCTCAACGTGCGGAGGTTTCAGGGGAGCAGGTCACAGGTCACTCTCGAAAATAACGAGAAAAACCAGCCGCAGTCGGATGGGGAGAACGCTTTCGCGGGGGCAAGTGGCGGAGAGACAGGGATTCGAACCCTGGGTGGGGTCGCCCCCACAACGGTTTTCGAGACCGCCCCGTTCGACCACTCCGGCACCTCTCCGCGAAGCGACGCTCTGTCGACGCGGCGGTCTTTAGCGCCAGTCGCGGGCGGGGGCAAGGGGCGCCCCCGCGCCGTCAGCGGAGCCTTTCGGCGAGCGCGGCGACGGCGACGCGGCCCTCGTCCACCATCGCGGCGTAGGCGGTGAGCGGAGCCTTCGCGGCGGGCGCGATCTCCGCGATCTCGGGCGCCTTCACATAGACGGCGGCGAGGACGAGCGCGAGGAAGGTCACCGTCGCGAAGCCGGCGAGAAAGGCGCCACCCGCCCGTGGCCCGTCCGGTTCCGCGCGGAGCGTGGCGGCGAGCGCGGCCGGATCGGGCGCCTCGCGCCGGGCGCGCGGCGGCTCGATCACCACCGGGTCGGGGCGCGCCCGCGGCGGGTCCGCATCGACATAGACGGCGTCGTCCTCATCCGGCTCGAAGCGGGGCGGCTCAACCGGCGCGCGGCGCGGCTCCGGCGGCAGCACTGTTTCCCGCGCCTCCCGCGCCTTCCGGGCGGCTTCGTCCAGCGCGTCAGCCGCGGCCTCCATGCCCGGCGCCGCGGGCGGCTGGAACCATTCGGCGGCGCAGGCCGCGCAGCGCACCATGCGGCCGGCCCGGCCGATCGCCCCCGCGTCGATCTCGTATTCCGCCGCGCAGGACGGGCAGGTCAGCCGCATGTCGTCTCTTCCTCCGGCATCGCGGCGCCGCCGCTATGGCGCAAGCATAAGGCGCCTGCGCGCCAGCGCCAAGCGCGCGGGAGGCGCGAAGGAGGGGCGCAAGGCGTTGTCAGCCCCGCCGCGCTTTGCGATGGTCCGCTCGTCCTGCGACCGTCGCCGGGCGGAGCCGAGAGGTGGACGTGATCGAGTTCGAATCCGCGAGCGTGGGCTATGACGGGCGGGTCGTCCTCGCCGACGTGTCGCTGACGCTGGAGAGCGGCTCGCTGCATTTCGTCACCGGCCGCTCAGGCGCGGGGAAGACGACCGTGCTGCGGCTGATCTACCTCGCGCTCCGGCCCGATTCCGGCGCCGTCCGCGTCTTCGGCCGGGACACGCGGGAGGTGCCGCGGCGGGAGGAGGCCTCGATGCGGCGGCGCATGGGAATCGTGCTTCAGGATTGCGACCTTCTCGACCATATGAGCGTGATGGAGAACATCGAGCTGCCGCACCGCGTCGCAGGCCGCCAGCCGGGCCCCGAGCTGAAGGAGCTCGCCGCCTGGGTCGGGCTCGGCAAGCGGCTGGACGCGCGCCCGGCCCAGCTTTCGGCCGGGGAGCGGCAGCGCGCCGCGCTCGCGCGCGCCGTCGCCGCCTCGCCCGATCTCATCATCGCGGACGAGCCGACCGGCAATGTGGATGCGGAGGCCGCGGCGCGGATCATGTCGCTCTTCGTGGAGCTCAACAAGCTCGGCAAGACGGTCCTGATCGCGACGCACGACCTCAACCTGATGCGCGCGGCCCAGGGCTCCCGCGCGCGCGTGCTGAAGGTGGAGGGGGGCCGCGTCTCCCGCTCCGGGACGCCGCTGTGAGGGCGCTCTTCGCAGGCCGGCGCGGGGGGCCGCCGATCGCGCCGGGCGGCGGGGCGATCGGCGGGCTGATCGCGCTGGTCGCGGCGGCGATGGGCTTTCTCGCCGCCGCCGCCGCCATCGCCGGCTTCGCGGCGGGGGAGGTCGCGGGCCGCTGGTCGGCCGATCTCGCCCGCGTCGCCACCGTCCGAGTCTGGACGCCGGAGGCGGAAGGGCAGGGCGCGCGCGAAGCGGCGGTGACGGCCGCGCTCTCCGTCCTCGCCGTCACGCCCGGCGTGGCGGAGGCGCGGCTGATCGACGAGGCGGCGCAGCGCGCCCTCCTCGCGCCCTGGCTCGGCGCTGAGGCGGACGTTTCCGCCCTGCCGCTTCCGAGCCTCATCGACGTGCGGCTGGAGGGCGC
>JAUHWJ010000354.1 GCA_030424705.1 Alphaproteobacteria bacterium
GGAATGCACCGCTGGATCGTCGACCCGCTGGACGGGACGACGAACTTCCTCCACGGCCTGCCGCACTGGGCCGTCTCCATCGCGTTGGAGCGGAAGGGGGAGATCATCGCGGGCGTCGTCTACGACCCGGCGAAGGACGAGATGTTCACCGCGGAGAAGGGCCAGGGCGCCTGGATGAACGACCGGCGGCTCCGCGTCTCCGGCCGGCGCGACATGATCGAGATGATCTTCGCGACCGGGGTGCCCTTCGCCAACTCGAAACATCTGCCGAAGACGCTGAAGGAAATCGCGATCCTGATGCCGCGCTGCGCCGGCCTCCGGCGCTGGGGCGCCGCCGCGCTCGACCTCGCCTATGTCGCCGCCGGGCGATATGACGGCTATTGGGAGCGCGGGATCAACGCATGGGACGTTGCGGCAGGCGCGATCCTCGTCAAGGAGGCGGGCGGCTTCGTCGGCCCGCTCGATGGGCCGGGCGACCCGATCGCCGAGGGCCGCATCGTCGCCGCCAATCCCCTCGCCTACGAGCGCTTCTGCGAGCATCTCGCAGCCGCCTGAGTTACAGGGGTTTCGCGCTTTTCCAGCCGGACCAGCGATCCGGTCCGGCTGGAAAACGCTCTTGTTGCCATGACCGGAGCGCAAGGCGGGTTTGCGCCTGAGACTCTCGGATTTTCAGGCGAAGCCGCTACGTTGCAGTGCAACAGAGCGGGCGCGGCCCGCCGCCGCCCGGGGGGGCCGCCATTCGCATGGAGACCCGAGATGAAGCCTGAAATGAACAAGAAATCAGAACCGTATCGCGCCGATCTGGATTGCGCGGCTATCGACGCCGCCATGCTGCACGCGCGTCGTCTACGCGCCGAGGCGATGGCGGCGACGCTGATCGCGCTCTGGCGCGCCCCGGGCGTCGCGCTCGACTGGCTGCGCGCCGCGCGGCCGTCTGCGACGCCGCGCCGCCATGCGGCGGAGCGCATCCGCACCGCGCTGACCGGGCTCCGCGCCTCCGCCGAGATCCTGCGGGATCATCCCGATATCAGCGCGGCGGAGCGCCGCCGCCTCGTGGAGATCGTGCTCGCCGAGGAGGCGCGGCTCGAGGCGTTGACGGGCGCAGGCCGCGAGGCCGGAAAGGCCTGAAGCCGCCGCCCCTTGCGGGCGGCGCCGCAGCGCCGCATGATGCGCCGCGATAGGGTGCGCGGAGGGCGGCATGGTCGGCGGGGGCCAGATCAGGGTTGAGTTCGAGCAGCCGGTCCGCCAGATTCTGGCGATGCTCGGCTCGCTCGGCGCGATCGGAGTCGCCGCCTGGGTCCTGCACAAGCCCATCGAGACGGTCTTCCTCGCCAATGTCGGCCTCAACGGGCTGATCGGCG
Source organism: Alphaproteobacteria bacterium (assembly GCA_030424705.1). Lineage (GTDB taxonomy): Bacteria > Pseudomonadota > Alphaproteobacteria > Rhodobacterales > Rhodobacteraceae > Pikeienuella. The sequence continues at coordinate 1,362 of JAUHWJ010000354.1, forward strand.
GGGTCTTCGTCATCGGCGTCGTCGCCACCTTCTGGCAGGTCTTCGCGCTGATGCGGGCGGTGAGCTGGATCGAGGGTTTCGCCATCGACCGGCCCGGGCATGAATTCGTGGAGCCGCCGAGGCTGCTCCGCTCCCTCTCCACGCTGTTGCGGGACCAGAGGGCGCGGCGCGCGCTGACCTCGACATCGACCCGCTCCATCCTCGACACTGTGGCGACGCGGATCGACGAGAGCCGGGACATCACCCGCTATCTCGCCAATCTCCTGATCTTCCTCGGCCTTCTCGGCACCTTCTGGGGGCTGTCGCTCACCGTGCCGGAGGTCGTGAACACGATCCGCTCGCTCCGCCCGACCGAAGGCGGGGGGATAGATTTCGACGCGCTGATGAGCGGGCTGGAAAACCAGCTCGGCGGCATGGGCACCGCGTTCGCCTCCTCGCTGCTCGGCCTCGCCGGTTCGCTCGTGGTGGGGCTCCTGGAGCTTTTCTCGTCCCGCGCACAGAACCAGTTCTACCGCGCGCTGGAGGACTGGCTGGCCTCGATCACCCGCATCTCTTTTGGCGCCGAAGCCGGCGAGGGGGATCAGTTCGGCGCGGCGATGCAGCTCGTGGAGCAGAACGCGGCGCAGGTGGCGGAGCTTTCTGGCCTCGTCGCGGAGATGGCGGCGCGGGCCGAGGCGCAGGCGGCGGCGGCGACCGTCCGCCCCGTCGATCCGGAGGAGCCGGCGCGGCAGACCGCGCTCCTCACCCGCATCGCGGAGCGGCTGGAGGCGACGGCGGCGAAGCCGGCGCCGGGCGCGCTCGGCGAAGAGGCGGAGGCGCGGCTCCGAAACATAGACCGGCAACTCCTCCGCCTGAGCGAGGAGCTGGCGACCGGCCGGCAGGACGCGATATCGGAGATCAGGGCGGAGCTCGGCGGCCTGGCCCGCGCGCTTGGGCAGGTGGCGGAACGACTGGGGCGCGGCTGACATGGCCGTGAGCCGCCTTTCCGACAAGGCGCGCGGCTCAGCGGCGATCTGGCCCGGTTTTGTGGACGCGATGACGGCGCTGCTGCTCGTCCTGATGTTCGTCCTCTCGATCTTCATGCTGGTGCAGTTCGTGCTCCGGACGCAGATCACCGGGCAAGAGCAGGTGATCGAGGAGCAGGAGCGGAGGCTTGGCGACCTCTCCGCCCAGCTCGCCGGGCTCTCTAACGTGCTTGCGATGGAGGTGACGCGGGCGGAGGAACTCGACCGGGATCTGGGCGTCGCCCGCGCCACCATTCTGGAACGCGAAGCGGAGCTCGACGCCGCGACCAACCTCGCCGCCGGACTCGCCGAGGAGCGCGCTGCGCTGCGCGGCAGGGTCGCCGATTTCGAAACGCAGGTCGCCTCGCTCCTCGCCGAGAGGTCCGCGCTTCAGGGCCAGGTGGCGGCGCTGGAAGGCGAGGTCGCCGCGGAGGTCGACGCGAAGGAGGCGCTCTCCCTCGCTCTCGCCCGCGCGCGGGATGAAATCGACGCAGGAGCAGAGGAGGCGCGGCGCGCGGCGGCGGAGCGCGAAGCTTTGGAGGCGCTCGTCGCGGACCTCAATGCGGACATGGCGGCGGGGGACCGGGCGATCTCCGCGCTCGAGGCGGACCGCGCCGCCAACCTCGCCCTCATCGCCGCACTGGAGGCGGAGCGGGACGCGGCGCAGGCGGAGACGGCGGAGGAGCGCGCGGCGCGCGCCGCGGCGCTGGCGCGGATCGGCGCGCTTGAGACCGAGCTGACCGAGGAGGAACGCCTTCGCCTCGCCTCCATCGCCGCGGCGGAGGCGCTTCGCGCGCGGCTTCGCGAAGCTGACGCCGAGATCACTGCGATGACGCTGGCGCTCGAGGAGCGGCGGCGGGAGGCGGAGGAGACGCTGACGCTCCTCGCCGCCGCCGAGGCCGCGAAGCGGGAGGCGGAAGAGGCCGGCGCCGCGCTCTCGGAACAGCTTTCGGCGGAGGAGGCGGAACGGCGGCGGCAGGAGGCGCTGCTAGCCCTCGCCCGCTCCACCCTCGCGGAGCGTGAGAGCGCCGTTTCCGATCAGGCGAAGGAATTGGCGCTCCTCAACGAACAGGCTGCGGAGCTTCGCGCCCAGCTCGCGCAGCTTTCCGCACAGCTCGAAGCGGCGGAGGCGCGGGATCGGGAGGCGGGCGTGGAGATCGCCAATCTAGGCTCCCGCCTTAACGCCGCGCTAGCGCGCGAGGCGCAGCTCCAGGCGCGGGAGGCGGAGCGGCTCCGGGCGGAGAAGGAAAGCCTCGAAGCCTATCGCTCGGAATTCTTCGGCGAGATGCGAAAGGCGCTCGGAGACCGGGAGGAGATCCGGATCGTCGGGGACCGTT
>JAUHWJ010000355.1 GCA_030424705.1 Alphaproteobacteria bacterium
CGCCACGTCGCGGCAGACCATGGCGCGCTGGAAGAAATGGACGTTGTCGAGATTGTCGGTCAGCCGCGCGGCGTCATAGAGGTCCCGCGCCGTCGAGTCCCGGTAATCCCCGGTCACCGGATCGACGATATGCACCGCCGCGCCCGCCGTGCCGTAATGGACGCGGTTGCCCGAGAGGAGGAGGTGATGCTTCTCCTCCCGCCCGTAGAGCGTGATGCCCCGCGCGGCCTTCGCCAGCATGTCCTCCACCAGCGCGCGGGGGAAGCGGATGCGGCCATCGTCGCCGAGGATCGCGCCCGCCTCCGTCAGGATCTTCACGCCGGAGGCCGGGGCCTGGCTGAGCCCGATAACCTCCAGCGCCTCAAGAGCCGCCTCGTGGATGCGCGCCATCTCAAGCTCGGTCAGCGGGTTGTAGCGCCCGCCTTCGAGGCCGGGGCGGACGGGCCGTAAGGCCTCCGCCAGCGGCGCCGCGCGCATCGCGACGCGCGCGGCGCGGCCGCCTGCGCGGCGGGATTTCGGGGCGCAGGTCTCGCCCACGGAGTCGATCAGGGCTTCGGTCATGCCCGCATCCTTTCGCCGGTCGGGTCGTAAAGCGGTTTCAGGCTCGCCTCGGCGGCGACGCGCCGCCCGGCGATCTCGATTTCATAGCTGGAGGCGAGCACCACCTCCGCGCTCTCGCCTTCGCAGGGGACATAGCCGAGCCCGGTCGCCCCCCCGAGCGTGTGTCCGTAATTGCCGGAGGTGAGGATCGAGACGATGCGCCCGTCCCGCACCACGGCCTCGTTGTGGAAGAGGACGGGGCCGGGCTCCTTGAGGCGGAACTGGAGCAGGCGGCGGGAAAGCCCCGCCTCCCGCTTCCTCAGCACCGCCTCGCGCCCGATGAACTCGCCCTTGCCCGTCTTCACCGCGAAGCCGAGCCCGGCTTCGAGCACATGATCCTCGTCCGTGATGTCATGCCCGAAATGCCGGAACGCCTTTTCCATCCGCAGAGAATCGAGCGCATGGAGCCCGGCGAGCCGCAGCTCCGGCGCGGCCTCCGTCAGCGCCTCGAACACATGCGCCGACTGATCGGCGGAGACGTAAAGCTCCCAGCCAAGCTCCCCGACATAGGAGACGCGATGCGCGCGGGCGAGCCCAAGGCCCACCTCACGCGGGCGAGGTCCCGCCGCAGCGTCGCGGCGGGCGTGACCATCAGGAATTCCGTCTCGGAAAGCCGGGTGACGGTGACGTCCGCCTCCACCCCGCCCTTCCCGTTCAGCATCTGGGTGTAGACGATCCGCCCCGCCGCTACGTCCACATCGTTGGCGCAAAGGTTCTGGAGAACGGCGCAAGCGTCCCGCCCCTCCACCCTGATCTTCCCGAAGGAGGAGAGATCGAACAGCGCCGCGCCCTCCCGCGCCGCGCGATGCTCCGCCGCGCGGTTCTCGAACCAGTTCTGACGGCCCCAGTCATGCGCATATTCCGCCGTCTGCCCCGGCGCCGCGAACCAGTTCGGCCGCTCCCATCCCGCGACCTCGCCGAAGACGGCGCCCTTCGCGGCCAGATACGCATGGAGCGGGGAGCGGCGGACGCCCCGCGCCGTCTCCACCTGTCGGAACGGATAATGGTCCGCATAGAGCAGCCCCAGCGTCTCCGTCACCCGTTCCTTCAGATAGCGCCGGTTGCGCTGGAACGGCTGCGCCCGGCGGATATCGACCTCCCAGAGGTCGAAAGGCGGCTCGCCCTCGTCGAGCCATGCCGCCAGCGCCATGCCGGCCCCGCCGGAGGAGACGATGCCGATGGAGTTGTAGCCGGCGGCGACCCAGTATCCTCGCAGCTCCGGCGCTTCGCCGAGGTAATAGCGGTCGTCCGGCGTGAAGCTTTCCGGCCCGTTGAAGAAGGTGTGGATTCCCGCCGTCTCGAACATCGGCATCCGCCGCGTCGCCATCTCCAGGATCGGCTCGAAATGCTCGAAATCCTCGGGCAGCGTATCGAAGCAGAAGTCTTCCGGAATGCCCCCCATGCCCCAGGGCTTCGCGACGGGCTCGAAGGCGCCGAGCATCATCTTGCCCGCGTCCGACTTGTAATAGGCGCATTCGTCCGGCACCCGCAGGACAGGGAGATGCCCGAGCCCCTCAACCGGCTCCGTGACGAGGTAGAAATGCTCGCAGGCATGGAGCGGCAGCGCGACACCGGAGCGCGCCGCAAGGTCCCGCCCCCACATGCCGCCGCAATTCACGACGATCTCCGCGTCGATCCGCCCCGTCTCTCCCCCCGCCTCCCATTCGACGCCCGTGACCCGCGCGCCGTCATCCGTCACGCGCGTGACCTTCACGTTCTCGAATATCGCCGCGCCCCCGCTCCGCGCGCCCTTCGCCAGCGCCATGGCGATGTTCGCCGGGTCGCATTGCCCGTCTCCGGGGATGTGAACGGCCCCCACCATGTCCCCCGTCTCGACATGGGGATATAGCGCCTTCACCTCCGCCGGGGAGATCGGATGAACCTCCACGCCGAAGGCCCGCGCCAGCGTCGCCTGCCGCAGCAATTCCTCGTGCCGGTGATGCGTGAGCGCGGCGGAGATCGAGCCGACCTGACGCATCCCGGTGGCGACGCCCGTCTCCGCCTCCAGCTTCACGTAAAGCTCGGCGGAATACTTCGCGAGCCGGGTCATGTTCTGGCTCGCCCGCAACTGCCCTATCAGCCCCGCCGCATGCCATGTCGTGCCGGAGGTGAGCTGCTTCCGCTCCAGCAGCACCACGTCCTTCCAGCCCCTTTGCGCAAGGTGGTAGGCGACCGAGCAGCCGGAGATTCCGCCCCCGATGATGACGACGCGGGCGTGGGTGGGGGGCGTCATGCCTTCAGCCTCGCATTCTCCGGGTCCCAGAGCGGCGCGTCGGGCTGCACTACCGCCGGGAACCGTTCGCCGTAAATCTCAACCTCCAGCGCCGTCCCCGGCGCCGCGAGCTCGGCCCGCACCATGCCGAGCGCGATGGAGGCGCCGACGCGATAGCCCCAGCCGCCGCTCGTCGTCTCGCCGACGATCCGCCCCTCATGCCGGAGGTTGGACATGTAGGGCGCGTCCGCCGCCCCCGCCTCGACGATCAGCGTGACGAAGCGCTTCCTCGGCCCCGCCTCGCGCTCCGCCATGAGCGCGGCCTTGCCGGGGAAATCCTCGTTCTTCCCGAAGCGGATGAACCGCTCCAGCCCGGCTTCGAGCAGCGTGTAATCCGTGGAAAGGTCCCCCTTCCAGGTCCGGTAGCCCTTCTCCAGCCGCAGCCGGTCCAGCGTCTGCATCCCGAACGGCTTCGCCCCGGCGCCGAGCACCGCGTCATAAAGCGCCGGAATGTGCTCGACCGCGGCATGAATCTCCCACCCCAGCTCCCCCGCAAAACTGACCCGCGCCAGCACGCAGGGCAGCCCCGCCACCACCGCCGCTTGATGCGAGAGCCACGGCAGCGACAGGTCCGCCTCCGTCCCGATCGCCTCGAAAAGCGCCCGACTCTCCGGCCCCGTGACGATGAGCGTGGACATCTCCCGCGTCCGGTCCGTCAGCGTCAGCCCCGCCTCCCGCGCGGGGCGCAGCACGTCGAAATCGTGCCATTGCGCCGTCGCCGCGGTGATGAGCGTGTAGTCGTCCTCCCCGTTGCAGGCGACGCTCATCTCCGTCAGCACCCGCCCCCGGGCATCCGGGAAATAGGCGAGCGAAAGCCGCCCCGGCTTCG
>JAUHWJ010000356.1 GCA_030424705.1 Alphaproteobacteria bacterium
ATGGGCGCGGCCGCGCCGGAAGGGGGAGAGGCCTGAATGCTCTATGAACTCCTCACCCCGCTCTCGACCGGCGGGGATGTCTTCAACCTCTTCCGCTATATCACATTCCGCGCGGGTGGCGCGTTCTTCACCGCGCTCGTCTTCGGCTTCCTCTTCGGGCGGCCGATCATCGACCGGCTGCGGCGTATGCAGGGCAAGGGGCAGCCGATCCGCTCGGACGGGCCGGCGAGCCACATCCTCGAAAAGGCGGGCACGCCGACCATGGGCGGGGTGCTGATTCTCGCCGCCATGGTCGTCTCCACGCTGCTATGGGCGCGGATGGACAACGGCTTCGTGCTCCTCGTCCTCTTCGTCACGCTCGGCTTCGGGGCCATCGGATTCGTGGACGATTACCTGAAGGTCACGAAGCAATCCCATCGCGGCTTTTCCGGCCGGCACCGGCTCGCCATCGGCTTCGCCATCGCCGCCCTCGCCTCCTGGTGGGCGACGAGCCTCCAGCCGGAGCCGCTCCAGACGCAGCTGGCCGTGCCGGTGTTCAAGGAGGTGCTGATCCCGCTCGGGCTCCTCTTCTTCCCCTTCGCGATGTTCGTCATCGTCGGCAGCGCGAACGCCGTGAACCTGACGGACGGGCTGGACGGCCTCGCCATCATGCCGGTGATGATCGCCGCGGGCTCGCTCGGCGTCATCGCCTATGTCGTGGGGCGGACGGACTTCACCGAATATCTCCAGATCCACTATGTGGCCGGGACGGGGGAGATCACCGTCTTCGCCGCGGCGCTGATCGGCGGCGGGCTCGGCTTCCTCTGGTACAACGCGCCGCCCGCGATGGTCTTCATGGGCGACACCGGCAGCCTTTCGCTCGGCGGCGCGCTCGGCGCCATCGCCGTCTCGATCAAGCACGAGATCGTCTGGGCGGTGATCGGCGGGCTCTTCGTGCTGGAGGCGGTCTCGGTGATCGTGCAGGTCGCGAGCTTCAAGCTCACGGGCAAGCGCGTCTTCCGCATGGCGCCGATCCACCATCATTTCGAGCAGAAGGGCTGGCGCGAGCCGACCGTGGTGATCCGCTTCTGGATCATCGCGCTGATCCTCGCCCTCATCGGGCTCGCCTCGCTGAAGCTGCGGTGATGAGCGTCGCCTCCCCCTGGATCGCCGGCCTCTGGCTGAAGCTCCGCGCGGCGAAGCCCGCGCCCTTCGGCGAGGCGGTCGCGCGGCTCCTCCGCGCGCGGGAGGAGGCGAAGCGGGAGGAGGCGCGGCTCGCCGCGGCGCGGGCGAAGGGGCGGGAGGGCGCGGGATGATCGCGCGGGCCATCCTCGCCGCAACGGGGCTCCTCGTGCTGGCGCCGGGGTCGGCTCATGCCTGCAGGGTCACGGGAGACGAGTTGCTGAATCCGGCTTGGATCGGCGCGCGCAGCGACAGGATGCCGGACGTCGAAGTGGAGATCGTAGGCTTCGTTACGAGCGTCGAGCAGGGTGAAACGAGGCTCAAGGGCTTGCTCACCGGGCGGCCGTGGGTGATCCGCGTCGAAACGATCCGGACCGTAAGGGGGGAGAGGAGGCCGAACTGGAGCGTGGCGCTGCTTGCGCCGCTGGACGGTTACACACGGCCCGACTTCGGCGAAGGCGCCTACCGCTTCGCCTTCGATCTGCCGGAGACCGTCGCGCGCGAAAGCGCGCCCTCGCCTGTGCGGGAGACGCGGATTCCCGGCTCGCATGTGGCGCTGCCGCAAGTCGGGATGAGGCTCTGCGGGCAGGCCGCGATCTTCCCCGTCTCCCCCTATTCACCGGACGTCCTCCTCGCGCGCGCCGTCGGAGCCTCCGCCGCGCCTTTCGTCGCGGGCCTCTCGGGCCTCGCCCTTCTCGCCGGAGCCGCCGCTCTCCTGCGCCGCCGCTGGAGGCGCGCATGATCGCCGTGCGCGGATACGAGGGGCGGCGCGTCGGCGTGCTCGGGCTCGGCCGCTCCGGCCTCGCGGCGGCGCGCGCGCTCCGGGCGGGGGAGGCGAAGCCTGTGCTCTGGGATGACGGAGAGGCGGCGCGGGCGGCGGCGGAGGCCGAGGGCTTCGCTGTGGAGGACCTGACGCGGGAGAAGCCCTGGGCGGACATTCCCCTCCTCGTCGTCTCCCCCGGCGTGCCGCATCTCCCACCCGCCGCGCATCCGGCGATCCGCGCGGCCTGGGCGGCGGGCGCGCTGGTGGACAATGACGTGTCGCTCTTCTTCCGCGCCGTGCAGATGACGGGCGCGCGGGTGCGGATCGTCGCCGTCACCGGCTCGAACGGGAAGTCGACGACGACGGCGCTGATCGACCATGTCCTCGGCGCCGCGGGGCGCCCCCGGCAGATGGGCGGCAACATCGGCCGCGGCGTACTCGACCTCGACCCGCCGGCGGACGGGGAGACGATCGTGCTCGAGCTTTCCTCCTACCAGACCGACCTTGCGCGGACGCTGGCGCCGGATGTCGCCGTGTTCCTCAACCTCTCGCCCGACCATTTGGACCGGCACGGCGGCCTCGGCGGCTATTTCGCGGCAAAGCGCCGGCTCTTCGAGCTCGGCGCGCCGGAGGCGCTGGTGATCGGCGTCGATGACGATTTCGGCCGCTTCCTCGCCGCGGCGACGGACGACCCTTCGGAGGACGGCGCGCGGCTCACCCGCGTCTCCGCAGGCGCGAAGCTGAAGGGGCCGGGCCGCGCGATCTTCATGAACCGCAACCACCTCACGGAATGGGACGGCGCGAAGCAGGCCGCCGCCTTCGACCTCCGCGAGGCGAAGGCGCTGCCGGGCGCGCATAATCATCAGAACGCCTGCGCCGCCTGGGCCGCGCTCCGCGCGCTCGGCCTCGGCCCGAAGGCGATCGAGGCGGGGATGCGGAGCTTCCCCGGCCTGCCGCACCGGCTGGAGCTGGTCGGCGAGGCGAAGGGCGTGCGCTTCGTGAACGATTCGAAGGCGACGAACGCCGACGCGGCGGAGAAGGCGCTGCTGACCTATGAGCGCATCCGCTGGATCGCGGGCGGCGTGCCGAAAGAGGGGGGGATCGCGCCGCTCGCGCCGCACTTTCCCCGCGTCGCCAAGGCCTATCTGATCGGGGAGGCGGCGCCGGCCTTCGCGGAGACGCTGGGCGGCCATCCGCACGCGCTCTGCGGCGACCTCGCCGCCGCGCTCGCGCTCGCCGCGGCGGAGGCGGAGCCGGGGGATGTGGTGCTCCTCTCCCCCGCCTGCGCGAGTTTCGATCAGTTCCGGGATTTCGAGGCGCGGGGCGACGCCTTCCGCGAGGCCGCGCGCCGCATCGTCGAGGGGGGCGCATGACCGATATCAGCTACCACGCCGCGCCGGCCGGCTATGGCGACCCGTCGATCCTCGGCCGCTGGTGGCGGACGGTGGACAAGCTCTCGCTCGGCGCGCTCGCGCTCCTGATCCTCGTCGGGCTCCTGATGAGCTTCGCCGCCTCGGTGCCGCTGGCGGAGAAGCGGGGCCTGCCGCCCTTCTATTTCGTCACGCGCCATGTCGTCTTCGCCGTCGTCGCCTATGCCGTCATCGTCGCGATCTCGGTCATGCCGCCGGAGCAGGCGCGGCGGAACGGCGTGCGGCTCTTCCTCGTCGCCTTCGTTGCGGTGCTGTTCCTGCCGGTCTTCGGCACGGATTTCGGCAAGGGCGCGGTGCGCTGGTATTCCTTCGGCATCTCCGTCCAGCCTT
>JAUHWJ010000357.1 GCA_030424705.1 Alphaproteobacteria bacterium
CGGCCTCCGCAGGGGCTCCGGCCGAACGGCCCCTGCGGGTCTCCACCGGAGACCCGCTGATCGGGGCCGTGGCGCGAAATGCAGGCGTCGCGCGAGCGCCTGGTTTCCTCTTGCGCCCCCGCCCGCCGGAAAGCCTCCAGCCCTCGCTCATTGGCTCCTCGGTCGCCAGAAAGCGCCTGGCCGATACGCCCCGCGTATCGGCCCGCGGCCGCCCGCCCCCCAATTATCTGAACGGGGGCGGCCGCGAGACGCGTCCGCCCGGGCGGCCGCGCGCCGATGCAGCCCGACGCGGCGGCTTGGCGCCCCTCGGCCTCCGCAGGGGCTCCGGCCGAACGGCCCCTGCGGGTCTCCACCGGAGGCCCGCTGATCGGGGCCGTGGCGCGAAACGCCAGAGTCGCGCAAGCCCGCGGTTTTCTCTCGCGCCCCGGCCCCGCCCTCAATCTTCCCGCGTCCGCCTCATCGCCCCACCGTCGCCAAAAGGCGCCCGGCAGATCAGACCCGCGGCTGATCTGCCCGCGGCCGCCGCCCCCCGGCGGCCGCGAGTCCGCGCCCGCCGCGGCGTCCGCGGGCAGATCTTCGACCTTCGGGAAGGCTTGGCGCCCCTCGGCCTCCGCAGGGGCTCCGGCCGAACGGCCCCTGCGGGTCTCCACCGGAGACCCGCTCTTCGGGGCCGTGGCGCGCGACCGCCAGCGTCGCGCAAGCCCCTCGTTTCCCCTTGCGCCCCCGCCTTGCCCCGGCGAGAATTTCCCAAATGGCGCAAGAAGATTCCCCCCCGTTCCGCATCCCCGCCCTCGGCCGCTGGATCGCCCGCGCCTTCGTCACGCTCGGCCAGGGCGCCAAGACGCTCCGCCCGCGCGGCTTCGGGCGCCTCTACAGCCGCGGGGTCGAGATGGCGCAGCGCCACTACCTCGTCCCCGTCTATGCCCTCGCCCTCGTCCTCTCGCCCTTCTGGGCGCTCCTCGTCTTCGAGGTCATCGTCAGCCTGCTGGACCAGCTCTCCCTGACAGCCCCGACGGAGTCTGACGCGCGGCGCGCGCATTTCTACGCCATCGGCCTCACCATCACCGGCCTCGGCGCTCTCCTCGCCGCGCCCTTCATCCTCATCAAGGCATGGGTGAACGAGCGCACGGCCCGCACGGCGGAACAGGGCCACATCACCGACCGCATCACGAAAGCCGTGGAGCAACTCGGCGCCGAGAAGACGGTGAAGGTGCTGGTGGGCGACAAGACGCTGGAGCGCACCGAACCCAACCTCGAAGTCCGCCTCGGCGCGATCTACGCGCTGGAGCGGATCGCGCAGGACAGCGAGCGGGACCACATCCCGATCATGGAGACGCTCTGCGCCTATGTGCGGGAGAATTCGAATGCGCGGAGGGCTCTTGATCCACTTGAGAGTGTGAAGGCGACTCAGGGATGCGAGCGCAAGGTAACTACCGCATTCCGCACCTATACCATGCAGCTGCACGAATGGGCGCGAAGCCTTCCACGGCCAAGGGCGGACGTGCAGGCGACGCTTACCGTAGTCGGTCGTCGCTCGTCGTCCCGTCGAGCGTATGAGTTTGCACGAGGCTACCAGCTCGACCTGTGCCGAGCAAACCTGCAAGGCGCAGACCTATCTAAACTAGTGTTTGATCATGCACTCCTAAGTGGAGCACGGCTTGAGGGTGCGGACCTCACGAAAGTGCAGATGGAGCGCGCTATACTCCACGAGGCGTGTTTGACTGGCGCTGACATGGCAGCGGCGCAGATGAATGGCTCGGTATTCCTTGATGCCGATTTGAAGTGCGCACACATGAATCTAGCGCGTTTAAACAATTCGATTCTGATTAGGGCAAATATGTATGGGGCGAATCTTTGTATGGCAGGCATGAATAAGGCGAAAATTGAACAAGCGAGGTTGGAGAGTGCGAATCTAATAATGGCAAATTTAGAGGGGGCGGATCTAATGAATGCGAGTTTAGAGAACGCTGAACTGCACGGCGCTAGCTTGACCGAAGCAATATTAGTAGGAGCTTCGCTTCAAGGTGTGATTCTTAACGGCGCTAATCTAAAACTTGCAAACCTTGCAAAGGCTCGCTTAACAAAAGCAAATACCAGAGCCGCGAATTTTCTTGGAGCGCTGAATCTATCGGATGAGCAGGTGAACGGCGTATTTGGAGACCGCACTACAATAATCCCCGACGGCCTTTGCCGCACCGATCTGATGGATCGCGAACCGCTCGAAAGCCCTCTCAACCCTGACCCCGACTACGAAGCTTGGCTCGCCGCCGGCGCCCCGCCCGGCAAGCCCCTCCCCTGACCGCCCCGCCTTCCCCCTCCCGCCTGCGTGAGGGGGGCGGGGGGAGGGGCGGGCCGCCAGCGCCAACCCCGATCCATGAAAAATCATGCACCCGCGCGCCCCGCCCCGGCAAGGGCGCTCCCCTCTCCCGCCTGCGAGAGAGGGAGACGGTGAGGGCGGCCGCCGTGAGCCGTCTAAAGACCCCTCGCCCACCCGGCTGAAACAATCCGATCACGAATTTTTCCAAGCCTTTTCAAGGCTCCGGGGCCAATATCCATGGAAATCCCCCGAAATCCTGCCCCGCCGCCCCTAATCCGGCAGCTTGGCCGTCACCTCGATCTCGATCTTCATCGCCTTGTCGAGGAGCCCCGCCACCAGCATCGTCGCCGCCGGCCGCGCCGTGCCGAAGGCCTCGCGGATCGCCGGCGCGCAGGCCGGGAAGTCCGCCGGGTCGGGCAGGATGTAGTGGACCCTCACCACGTCATCGAGCCCCGCGCCCGCCTCCTTCAGCGCCGCCTCGATGTTCCGGAAGGTCTGCCGCGCCTGCTCCGCTGCGTCCTCCGAGATGGTCATGGTCGAATAATCGTAGCCGGTCGTCCCCGCCACGAAGACCCATCCGCCCGTCACCACGGCCCGCGAATAGGCGAACTCCGCCTCGAACCGCGACCCTTGAGAAATCAGCTTCCTCGTCATCCCGCTCTCCCCATCGCTCCGGAAGCCGCCGCCGCGGCGCCCGCCGCCGCCTTCCGCGCCTCGCCCCGCGCCTTCATCTCCCGCCGGGCGATATACCATGCCGAGCCGACGATCACCGCCGATCCGATCACGATGAAGGCGTCCACCGGCTCCCCGAAGAAGACGGCGCCGACGATCGTCGCCCAGACGATCTGGAGGAAGGTCACCGGCTGCGTCACCGTGATCGGCGCGCACTGATAGGCCTTGGTCAGCGTCCAGTGCCCCGTCGTCGCGAAGGCCGCGACGAGGGAGAGCCAGAGAAACTCCTCCATCGTCGGGCTCTTCCATTGGGAGATCGCGAAGGGCAGGAGCGTCAGCGTGCAGCCGAGCGAGAGCATGGCGACAATCTCCGTCGGCCGCGCCCGGTCCGTCAGCAGCTTGGCGAAGATGAAGGAGACGGCGAAGAGCGGCGCGGCGAGGATCTGCGCCAGCTGGCCGGCCCCGATCTCCTGAAAGCCCGGCCTCAGGATGATCGCCACCCCCGCCAGCCCGACGAGAATCGCGATGATCCGTCTGGCTCTCAGCCTCTCCCCGAGGAAGAGCGCCGCGAGGATCGTCACGAAGATCGGCGAGGTGTAGCCCAGCGCCGTCACCTCCGCGACCGGAATGCGCGCCATCGCGAAGAACCAGAGGATGACGGCGAGCCCGTGGATGAAGCCCCGCCCGCCAT
>JAUHWJ010000358.1 GCA_030424705.1 Alphaproteobacteria bacterium
GATATGGTCGGCTTGCCGGAACGCCGCCTCCACATCGCCGTAGCGCAGTTTCTGGTGGTCGTATTTCCCGTGATAGACGAACTTGTTGCCGGGATAGACCTCGCAGACGGTCGGCGCGCCGGGGCGGATCGCCTCCTCCACGTCGAGGACATGGGGCAGCACGTCCCAGTCCACCCGCACCTTCTTCACCGCGGCGCGGGCGGCGGCCTCGCTCGTCGCGATCACGGCGGCGACGGGTTCGCCCTTGTAGGCGCATTTCGTCTCGGCGAGCAGCGGCTCGTCGTCCAGCCCGAAATCGAGGAGGGAGAGGAGTGTGTTGAGGTTCCTCGGAACGTCCTTCCCGGTGAGGACGCGCACAACGCCTTCCGAGCGCTCCGCCTCGCTCACGTCGATCCGGCGGATGCGGGCGTGATGATGGGGCGAACGAGCGCAGCGGATATGCAGCAGCCCCTCGAACAGGTGATCGTCATAGAAGGGCGAGCGGCCGGTGACATGGCCGAGAATGTCTTGCCGGCGGGTCGGCTTGCCGATCTCGTTCAGGTTATCGTCCCGCTCGTCGCGGAAGAACTCCTTGCGAAACTCGATCATGCTCATGCGCGCGCCCTTTCTCCGGCGGCGTCCAGCACCGCCTCGATGATCGGCTCATAGCCCGTGCAGCGGCAGAGATTGCCGGAAAGCGCCTCGACGATCTCATCCCGCGTTGGGCGCGGGTTGCAGTCCAGCAGCGCCTTGGCGGAGACGAGCATCCCTGGCGTGCAGAAGCCGCATTGCGCCGCGAAGCGCTCCATGAAAGCCTCCTGAAGCCGGTGGAGGACGGGGCCCGTGGCGAGGCCTGAAGCCGTCTCCACCTTCCGGCCCGCGGCCGCCTCAGCGAGCGTGAGGCAGGAGAGATGCGGCTCCCCGTCGATAAGCACGGTGCAGGCCCCGCAGCCGCCCTGCCCACAGCCGTATTTCGGCGAAAGGTCGCCGACAGAGCGGCGGAGGAAGTCGAGCAGGTTCTGCCCCTCCTCCGCGAAGGCGGCGCTCTCCCGCCCGTTCAGCGTGAAGGTGACCGGTTTCTTCGCCATCAGCCGCGCTCCATCCGTTCGAGAAGGCGGCGGAGATGCACGCCCGCCACTTCCTTCCGATACCAGGCGCTCGCCAGCGCATCCGTCGGCGGGTCGAGCCCTTCCGCCGCCTGCGCGGCGGCGCGGGCGATGGTCGCCGCGTCGAGCTCCCCGCCTTCGAGCGCGCGCTCCGCCCCTTGGCCGCGCATCGGCGCCGGCCCCATCGCGCCCCAGGCGACGCGCGCGCCGCGGATGCGCCCGCCCTCGGCGGGGAGAAAGGCGGCGACGGAGAGGACGGAGACGCCCTTCGGTTTCACTCGGGAGACCTTGAGGAAGCCGAATTCCCGCCCGCTACGGGGCCGGGGAATCTCGATTGCGGCGACAAGCGGCGGGCGCGCCCGCTCCCGCATCAGTTCCTCCACCGGGCGCGCGCCCCCCTGCCCGGCCAGAACCGCGCGCGCGCCGAGCGCGATGAGCGCGACGGCGAAATCGCCGTAGGGATGGGGCGCGAAGAGGTTGCCGCCCAGCGTCCCCATATTCCGCACCTGCGGCCCGCCGATCTGCCGCGCGACCGGGTGGAGGAAGGCGAGGTCCCGCTCCGCGAGTATCCGCGCCATCGTCACCCCGGCGCCGAGCCGCACCGTCTCCCCCTGCGCGCGGATTTCCGTAAGCGCCGGATCGGCGGAGCGGACGAGGCGCTGCGGACCATCGCCGGCGTTCACGTCCCGCATCAGCACGGTGCCGCCGCCGAAGAAGGCGGCGCCGGAGCCCATCGCGCGGGCCGCCTCGGCGAGCGTGGGGAAGGTTTCGACCGTCGTCATGCCGCCCTCGCCAGATGCGCGCGGATCGCGTCGAACCCGCCCTGATAGATGTCTTCCGCCACCATCCGCCCAAGCTCCTGTTCCCGCCCGGCGGGCGTGTCGAAGCGGCTTTCCCAGTGCCAGAATGTCCCGTCCCCGTCCGTCACCGGCGCGAGGCGGACATGGGCGACGTAGTTGAGGAGCGGAACCGGCGTCTCGTGCAGGCAGTAGGAGAATGCCATGTCGGCGTCGGAGAGCGTCAGCAGCCGCTCGCGCAGCTCCGACCCGTCCTTCAGGTGAAAGCGGCGGACGCAGCCGATCCGGTCCGAAGGCTGGCCCCGCTCGATCTCGCTGTCGGCGACCGCCGGGTGCCATTCGTCATGGCCGTTGAAGTCCCGCAGCACGGCCCAGACATCCTCCACCGGATGATCCAGAACCGTGCTCTTGACCACCTTCACCATCGCCTCAGCCCGCCATCTGGCGCTTCAGCGCATCGAACCCGGCCTGGAAGACGTCGAGCCCGATGCCGCTCACAAGCCCCTCCGCCGCCTCCGCCGCGCAGTCGAATTCCGCCGTCCATTCCGCGAAGGTCCGGTCGCCATCCGTGACTGGCGTGAGGCGCAGCGTAGCTACGTAATCCGTCAGCGGCATCGGGCTTTCGAGGATCGAGTAGGTGCAGAAATAGTCGTAATCGGAGAGGCCAAGCAGTTTTTCGCGGATGCGGTCGCCGTTCTGAAGGTGGAAGTCCCGGATGCATCCCACCCGGTCCGCCGGCTCTCCGTTCTCGATCCGGCTGTCGCGGATGCGCGGGTGCCAGCGGGGGAGGCCGTTGAAATCCCGCACCCGCTCCCAGACCTTCGCGGCGGGCGCGTCGATGACGGAGGAAATATAGACGCGCGGCATCTACTTCTTCTCCCCTTCCGGCTTCCCGCCGTCCCCCTTCGGCGCCTTCTTCGCCTCATTGGCGATGCGCTGCATGTCGGAGGCCTCGCGGATCAGCCCGCCCTGTTTCGTTAGGTTCCCGCCCTCGATGCCGATATCGCTCAGGAGGCTGTCGATCAGCGGCGCCTGCACGCGGTAGCGAAGCGCGGAGTTGATGACCTCGTCGGTCGGGCTCCCGTCCCGGCTCCCTCCGCCGCCCGTCACGCCGTCGAGTTGCATGATGCGGATGTCCTGGATCTTCTCCAGCGGTTTGACGCTCGCGGCCACGATCCCCTCCACATGCTCCAGAAGCTTGCGGCGGAAGAGGGAGGAGCGGGCCGGGTCGGTCAGCACGTTCTCAGCCTCGTTCAGCAGCTTCTGCGCCTCGGCTTCGACGGCGCGGCGGACGGCCTCCGCCTCGGCGGCGATCTTCGCCTCCGCCGCCGCCTTTTCCGCCATCAGCACGTCGATCTTCTGGCGGCGGGTCGCCTGTTCCGTTTCCCGCACGGTCTTCACCTTCTCCTCCGCCTCGGCGGCGGCGGCGCGGGCTGCGTCCGCCTCGGCGCGGGCGGCGCTCTCCTCCAGCGACTTCTTGTAGAGCGCGACGGCCTTCTCCATCTGCGCCGTCTCGACCGTCTTCTCGCGTTCGACCTCAAGCCGCCTACGCTCCGTCTGATGGGAGATGCGGATTTCGTCGAGCCCGCGTTCGGAGGCGATGCGCGCGCGCTCGATATCCTCCTGGCTCTCGATCTCGGCCTCGCGCAGCGCCTGCACCCGGGCGATCTCCAGCTGCTCGATGGAGCGGCGGCGTTCGAGCCGCGCGGCTTCGAGCGCGCGCTCGCGCTCGACATCCGCAGTCTCGACGTCCTTTCGGGCGGCGATCTCTGCC
>JAUHWJ010000359.1 GCA_030424705.1 Alphaproteobacteria bacterium
CAACGAGGCGTGGTGGGAGAGCCTGCCGCCGGAGGCGCAGGCCGCGCTCATGACGGCGGCGGACGCGACGCAGGCCTGGTACATGGACGCGCTCGACGCCGCGGTGACGGCCGCCTTCGCCGGCATGGAGGCGGGCGGCGCGAAGATCGCCGACGCCTCGCCCGAGATGCGCGCCGCCTGGGCGGCGGGCATGGACAATGCGGCGAAGACCTGGGCCGCCGGGCTCGACGGGCAGGGCAAGCCGGGAACGCTGATCCTTTCCGCCTATATGGAAGCGATGCGCGCCGCCGGCGCCGCCCCGCTCCGCGACTGGGACAAGGAGTAAGCGGGGCCGGGACGGATGCTCCGGCTCCTTGACCGGGCGACCGAGGCGCTTAACGTCCTCGGCTCGCTCCTCATCCTCGCCCTCACGCTCCTCGTCGGGGTCGACGTTCTGGGGCGGAACCTCGCCGGCGCGCCGCTCGCCGGCGTGCCGGAGATGGTGACGCTCTCCATCGTCGCCATCGTCTTCCTCCAGGCGCCGGCGGCGCTGCGGGCGGGGCGGTTCACGCGGTCGGACGGGTTGATCGAGGCGCTCTCCCGGCGCGCGCCGGGAGCGGCGAAGGCGCTGGAGACCGGGTTCGACCTTGCGGGCATCGCCATCCTCTCGGTCATCCTGACGGCGACATGGCCGCTCTTCCTCCGCTCATGGACGCGGGGGGACTTCATCGGCGCGGTGGGGGATTTCACCGCGCCGACATGGCCGGTGAAGGCGACGATCCTGATCGGCTCCGCGCTCCTGATCCTCCAGTTCCTCGCGCGCATCCTCCGCCGCTGGGGCGCGCGGTGACGCCGTTCGAGATCGGGCTCCTCGCGCTCGGCGCGATGGGGCTGCTCGTCATGCTGGGGATGCATGTGCCGATCGCGCTCATGCTCTGCTCTTTCGGCGGGGTCTGGGCGATCAAGGGCTCGCCGGATCTCGCCGCGAAGCTGATGGCGCTGGCGGCGAATGACGCCATCTCCTCCTATTTCTTCGGGGTCGTGCCGCTCTTCGTGCTGATGGGCTTTCTCGTCTCGGAAGCGGGGTTCGGGCGGGACGCCTTCCTCGTCGCCAATTCGGCCTTCCGGCGGGTTAAGGGCGGGCTCGGCGTCGGCGCGGTGGGGGCGAGCGCGATCTTCGCTGCGATCACCGGCATCTCCATCGCCTCCGCCGCCGTCTTCACAAAGATCGCCGTGCCGGAGATGCGGCGGCACGGCTACACTGCGCGCTTTTCCGTCGGCATCGTCGCGGGCGCCTCCGTGCTCGGCATGCTGATCCCGCCCTCGCTCCTCCTCATCCTCTATGGCATCCTGACGGAGCAGAGCATCGGCGACCTCTTCATCGCGGGGATCGGGCCGGGCCTCCTCCTCGCCGTAATGTTCGGGATCGGCGTCATCCTCCTCGCGACCTTCGCGCCGGGTTTCGCCGGGCGGACGGAGGCGGGCGGGCCGGGGCTCCCGCCGGGGGAGATGCTGGCGCGGGCGGCGCCGCTGGCGGGGCTCATCCTCCTCGTCCTGGGCGGCATCTATGGCGGGTTCTTCACGCCGGTGGAGGCGGGGGCGATGGGCGCGCTCGGCGCGCTCCTCCTTGGCGCGGCGATGGGGCGGCTGACGCTCCCCGGCCTCTGGCGCGTTCTGGTGGAGACGGGGCTGGTGACGGCGGCGGTCTGCTTCCTCATCATCGCGGCGCAGACCTATTCGCGGATGCTCGCCTTCTCCGGCCTTCCCGCCGGGCTCGGCGCCTTCGCGGCGGAGGCCGATCTTGGCTTCTGGGGGCTCATGCTGGCCTATGTCGGCGTGGTGATCCTTCTGGGCATGATCCTCGATTCCGCCTCCATCATGCTGATCCTCGTGCCGCTGATGATTCCGGTGGTTCAACCGATGGGGATCGACCTCATCTGGTTCGGCATCGTCACCGTCATCGCGGTGGAGATCGGGCTGCTGACGCCGCCCTTTGGCATTTCCGTCTTCGTCGTGAAGTCGACGCTGAACGACCCGACCGTGCCGCTCGGCGAGATCTTCAAGGGCGCGGCGCCCTTCGCGCTCATCATGCTCGCCGCGCTCCTCCTCATCATCGCCTTCCCCCCCATCGCGACCGGGCTCCTCCCCGGACGCTGAAGACAGGAGCCGCCATGCCCCGCCGCCTGATCGACATATCCGTAGCGCTCGAAGCCGACATCGCTTCCGACCCGCCGATCATGCTGCCGGAGATCGAGTATCACCGGCATGCGGACACCGCGGCGCAGGTCGCCAGTTTCTTCCCCGGCCTGAAGAAGGAAGACCTGCCGGGCGGGGAGGGATGGGCGGTGGAGACGCTCCGCATCTCGACCCATAACGGCACGCATCTCGACGCGCCCTATCACCATCACTCGACCATGAGCGGCGGGGAGCGGGCGCTGACCATCGACGAGGTGCCGCTCGACTGGTGCCTCAACCCCGGCGTGAAGCTCGACTTCCGCGACCGGCCGGACGGCTATGTCGTCTCCGCCGCGGAGGTGGAGGCGGAGCTGAAGCGGATCGGGCATGAGCTCCGCCCGCTCGACATCGTTCTGGTGAATACGGCGGCGGGCGCGCGCTACGGCGAGCCCGACTATGTGATGACAGGCTGCGGCATGGGGCGGGAGGCGACGCTCTACCTGCTCGAACGCGGCGTGCGCGTGACGGGGACGGACGCATGGTCCTGGGACGCGCCCTTCATCCACACCGCGAAGCGCTGGATGGAGACGCACGACCCGGCGATCATCTGGGAGGGGCACCGCGCCTCCATGGAGATCGGCTATTGCCACATGGAGAAGCTTTCGAACCTCGAAAGCCTGCCGCCGAGCGGCTTCACGGTCAGCTGCTTCCCGGTGAAGATCAAGGGCGCCTCCGCGGGCTTCACTCGCGCCGTCGCCATTTTGGAGGCGTGAGATGAAGCTCGGAACGGTGGAGCACGGGGGCCGCGCGATCCCGGTCGCGGTGCGGGATGCGGCGACGGTCGTGGACCTTTCGCCCGATTTCGCGGACATGGTCGCGCTGGTGGAGGCGGGGGCGGAGGGGCTCGAAGCGGCGCGGGAGAGGCTCGAATCCGGGCCCGGGATCGCGCTTTCCGAATGCCGGATGCGCTGCCCGATCCGGCCGGTGCAATATCGGGACTGCCTCGTCTTCGAGGAGCACCTGGTGAATTGCGGCGTCGTCTTCGAGGCTGCGACGGGGCGGAAGATGGAAGTTCCGCCGGTCTGGTATCGCCAGCCGATCTATTACAAGGGCAACCGCCTCTCCTTCATCGGCGACGGGGAGGATATCCTCTGGCCGCATTACGCCGAGCATCTCGACATCGAGCTTGAACTCGCGATCGTCGTCGGCAGGACGGGGAAGGACATTTCGAAGGCGGCCGCGCCGGGCCACATCTTCGGCTACACGATCCTCAACGACGTCTCCGCCCGCGACGCGCAGATGGCGGAGATGGCGGGGCAACTCGGCCCGGCCAAGGGCAAGGATTTCGACACCGGGAACATCCTCGGCCCCTGGATCGTGACGGCGGACGAGATTCCCCATCCCGCCGCGCTCCGCATGGAGGCGCGGGTGAACGGAGAGCGCTGGGGCGGCGGGACGAGCGCGGCCATGCACCATGATTTCGCGGCGATC